>DATDNT010000111.1:0-24460 GCA_036518135.1 Gaiellaceae bacterium
TAGAGCACCGACGCGATCAGCCCGGGCACGTAGGAGATCGGGAACACGTAGACGAACGGGATCACGTAGACGAGCTGCGGCAGCGTCTGCAGTACGTCGTTCACCGGCCGCGTCACGCGGCTGACCCACGTGCTCTCCGCCGCGATCACGCCGAGCACGATCCCGAACAGCACCGTGATCGCCGTCGCGACGAGCACCTGCGAAAACGTGTCCATCGCGTCCTGCCACTCGCCGATCAGGCCGATCAGCACGAACATCGCCGCCGTCGTCAGCGCGGGGCGGAGGCCGCTGAGGACGAACGCGATCGCCGTCAGCCCGACCAGCGTGATGAACCACGGCGTCTGCACGAGGAACTGGTCGAGCGGCTGCAGCAGGTGCGCGACCATGAAGTTGCCGACCGGGTTCGTGAAGTCCTTGAACAGGACCGTCGTCGGCTTCTGCACGTAGTCGAGCACGCTCTGCACACGCGCGAGCAGCCAGGGCTGCGCCGTCCAGCGCGTGTACGCCGAGCCCGCGTGGAGGAGGTGGGAGGCGATCGCGACGACGGCGACGCCGGCGAGCAGCGCGGCGGTGGCGACGCGCCCGCGGCGGCGAGCGTCGGCGTCGAGGTGCCGCTTCGCGGGATCGGTGCGCAGGGCGACGGCCTCGGTGACGCGGTCGAGCGCGATCGCCATCACGACGATCGCCGCACCCGCGAGGATCGCGAGTGCGGGGTTCGAGTTGAGGCCGTTCGTAACCGGTGCGCCGAGGCCGCCCTCGGTGTTGATGAGCCCTGCGATCACGACCATCGAGAGCGCGAACAAGATCGTCTGATTCACCGACAGGAGCAGGAGGCGGCGCGCGAGCGGCAGCTGCACCTTCCACAGCACCTGGCGGCCGGTGGAGCCGAGCGCCGTCGCGGCCTCGACCGTGTTCGACGGCACGCCGCGGATCCCGAGCGCCGTGATGCGCACGGCCGGCGGCACGGAGTAGACCATCGTCGTGATCACGGCGGCCGCCGGACCGACGGAGAAGAAGATGACGACCGGCATCAGGTAGGCGAACGCGGGGATGATCTGCGCCGCGTCGAGCATCGGCGTGATCACGCGGTCGAACCGATCCGACCTCCCGGCCCAGATCCCGAGCGGCACGCCGACGAGCAGCGAGAACGCGACGGCGACGAGCATCAGCGCGAGCGTCTGCATGCTCTCGTCCCACAGGCCGAGGGCGCCGAACGCGGCGAACGCCGCGAGCATGATCACGGCGGCGCGCCGGCCGCCGTACCGAAGCGCGAGCAGCGTCCCGAGCACCGTCGTCGCGGGCCACGTGAGCCACGACGACAAGAGGTGGTAGAGCCAGCGGACGAGCGCGTCGAGCCCGCTCGAGATGCCGTGGATGACGCGGTAGGCGAGGTTCGGGTGCGTCTTGTCGCCCTCGGCGGACAGCCAGTTTTGGATGTTGTCGAGGTACTGCGTGAGCGAGTGCCACGTGACGCCGTTCGGCCACGTCATCGTGCGGCTCATCGTCAGGTGGCAGACGATCATGGCGCCGACGACCGCGGCGACGAGCGTCGGACGGCTGCGCCACCACGGCCGGTGGTCGATCGAGACCGGGGCGGCGGCGGCAACGGTGGCCATCAGTCGCCTTCGCCGGCGATGGCGGTGAGGACGGCTTCCTTGTCGACGACGCCGACGACGCGGCCGTCCTCGACGGCGCACACCGGGCGCTCGCTGTTGACGATCACCGGCACGGCGTTCCGCACCGTCGTCGAGACGTCGAGCCGCGGGCCGTCGTCCTCGCCGGGCGCAGGGTCGCGCATGATCCAGCGCAGCGTCAGCACGTGGGAGCGGGGGATGTCGCGGATGAAGTTCGAGACGTACTCGTCGGCCGGCGAGCCGACGAGCTCCTCCGGCGTGCCGAGTTGCACGATGCGGCCGTCGCGCATGATCGCGATGCGGTCGCCGAGCCGCAGCGCCTCCGGCAGGTCGTGCGTGATGAAGACCATCGTCTTGCCGGTCTCGTGCTGCAGGCGGACGACCTCGTCCTGCATGTCGCGACGGATCAGCGGGTCGAGCGCGCTGAACGGCTCGTCGTAGAGCATCACCTTCGGGTCGACTGCGAACGCGCGGGCGAGCCCGACGCGCTGTTGCATGCCGCCCGAGAGCTCGTCCGGGAACTGCGAGGCCGCGTCCTCGAGGCCGACGAGCCTCAGGACCTCGTGCGCGCGCGCGTGCCGCTCGGACTTGGAGACGCCCTGCACCTCGAGGCCGAATGCGGCGTTGTCGAGCACTGTTCGGTGCGCGAGCAGGCCGAAGTGCTGGAAGACCATCGAGCTCGTGTGCCGCCGCAGCTGCAGCAGCTCGTCCTTCGAGGCCGCCGTCACGTCGCGGCCGTCCATCTCGATGCGACCCGCTGTCGGCTCGATCAGCCTGATCAGCGTCCGCACCAGGGTCGACTTCCCCGAGCCGGAGAGGCCCATCACGACGAAGACCTCGCCGGGGTGCACGTCGAAGGAGACGTCGCGCACGGCGGCGACGCAGCCCGTCTTCGCACGCAGCTCGGCGCGCGAGAGGTGCGCGTCGGGCGTGCCGATGACCTTGTCGGCGTTGCGCCCGAAGATCTTCCAGATGCCCTCCGCCCGGATGAGCGGAGCCCCGTTAGAAGAGCCCGACAGTCTCCCCCCGCTCGTCGATGTCGACATTGACCGCTGCCGGCGTCTTGCCGTAGCCCGGCATCGTCTGCATGTCGCCGCACAGCGCCACGATCCAGCCGGCGCCCGTGTAGGCGCGGAGGTCGCGGACGCCGACGGTGAACCCGACCGGGGCGTTCTGGAGCTTCGGGTCATGGGAGAGCGACAAGTGCGTCTTCGCCATGCAGATGGGCATGCGGTCGTAGCCGAGCTTGTTGAACTCCCTGACCTTTGCACGTGCGGCGGGCTGAAGGAAGACCCCGTCAGCTCCGTAGACACGCTTTGCGATCGCCTCGATCTTGTCCTCGATCGGTGCTTCGAGCGGATAGATGAAGTCGAAGTCGTTCGGCTCGTCGGCTGCGGCGGTCACGATCTCGGCGAGCTCGGAGCCGCCCTCGCCGCCGCGCATGAAGCCGTCGTTGATCGCCGAGCCGTAGGCGCCGGCCTCGACGGCGAGCCGGTGCACGAGCTCCACCTCGTCGTCGGTGTCGGTCGGGAACCGGTTGACCGCGACGACGGGGTTGATCCCGAACTCGCGGATGATCCCGATGTGGCGCGCCATGTTCGCGGCGCCGGTCTCGATCGCGTCGAGGCCGCCGTCCGGATCGCCGCCGTGGTGCTTGAGCGCCTTGACGGTGGCGACGAGGACGACCGCGTCGGGACGGATGTGCCCGAGCCGGCAGACGATGTCCATGAACTTCTCCATGCCCATGTCGGAGGCGAAGCCGGACTCGGTGACGACGTAGTCGGCGAGCTTCAGCGCGACGCGGTCGGCGACGAGCGAGTTGTTGCCGTGCGCGATGTTCGCGAACGGGCCGCAGTGCACGAACGCCGGCTGGCCTTCGAGCGTCTGCACGAGGTTCGGCTTGATCGTGTCCTTCAGGAGGACGGACATCGAGCCCGCGGCGTGCAGCTGCTCCGCCGTCACCGGCTCGCCGTCGCGGGTCTGCGCGACCGTGATCGCGCCGAGGCGCTTGCGGAGGTCGAAGAGGTCGGCCGCGACGGCGACGATCGCCATCACCTCGGACGCGGCGGTGATGTCGAACCCGGTCTGCCGCGTGTAGCCGTTCGCCTTGCCGCCGAGGCCGACGACGATGTCGCGCAGCGAGCGGTCGTTGATGTCCATGCAGCGGCGCCAGCTCACCGACAGCGGGTCGATGTTCAGGTCGTTGCCGTGCAGGATGTGCGCCTCGAGCATCGCCGCGAGGAGGTTGTTCGCGGCGCCGATCGCGTGGATGTCGCCGGTGAAGTGGAGGTTCATGTCCTCCATCGGCACGACCTGCGTGTAGCCGCCGCCGGCCGCGCCGCCCTTGATCCCGAACACGGGGCCGAGCGACGCCTCCCGGAGGCAGAGCGCGACGCTCTTGCCGATGTGACCGAGGCCCTGCGTCAGGGAGACCGACGTCGTCGTCTTGCCTTCGCCCGCCTTCGTCGGCGTGATCGCCGTGACGTTGATGAGCTTCCCGTTCGGCTTCTCGGCCAGGCGGTCGAGCACGTCGAGCGAGACCTTCGCCTTGTATCTCCCGTACGGGTCGATCTCGTCGGGGAGGAGGCCGGCGGCCTCGGCGATCTCGGTGATCGGGCGGAGCGTCGCTTGCTGTGCGATCTCGAGCGACGACGGCATCGTGGTGGCCACGGTGAGTTCCTTTCGGTTCGACTAGTCGACGCGAACCCTACGACTAATATATCTCCGTGGCTAGGGAGATTCCCGCAACGCTCCTGGCGCCGCGCCACGGTGAGATTGCGTCGTTTGCCGACCGGGCGTACTACGCGATCCGTGAGCTGATCGTCACCCTCGAGCTGGCGCCGGGATCGGTCGTCCGCGAGCCCGAGCTGACCGAGCGGCTCGGGATCGGGCGGACGCCCGTGCGCGAGGCGTTGCGCCGGCTCGCGCAGGAGCGGCTGATCGACGTCTACCCACGCCGCGGGATGTTCGTGACGAAGGTCGACGTCCGCGACCTCGCGCGGCTCTGCGAGGTGCGCATGGCGCTCGAGCCCGAGGCGGCGCGGCTCGCGGCCGAGCGCGCGACGGCGGCGGATCTCGCCGAGCTGCGGGAGCTGCTGGCCGAGCTCGCCGGCTCGCGTCGGCGCGACGCCCGGGCGCACATCGACCTGGACGAGCGGATCCACCGAGCGATCTACCACGCCTCGCACAACCCCTTCCTCGTCGAGACGCTCGAGGAGTACTACGCGCACGCCTTGCGGATCTGGATGGTCGCGCTCGCGCGGACGGACATCGGCGCCGCCGTCGGCTCGCATCGCGAGGTTCTCGAGGCGGTCGTCGCCGGGAAGGGCGCCCGCGCGGCGCAGCTGATGCGCGAGCACGTCGCGTCGTTCGAGGACGCGGTGCGTGACGTGCTGCTCGCGTCGTGATATATCAGAGCGCATGACCGATTCCTCCTCCGCGTTCCCGACGAACGCGCGCTGCGTGATCGTCGGCGCGGGCATCGTCGGCAACAGCCTCGCGTACCACCTCGCCGACCTCGGCTGGCGCAACCTCGTCCTGCTCGACAAGGGGCCGCTGCCGAATCCCGGCGGCTCCACGGGCCACGCGTCGAACTTCATCTTCCCCGTCGACCACTCGAAGGAGATGACGCAGCTGACGCTCGACTCGGTGCGCCAGTACAAGGCGTGGGACGTCTTCACAGAGAGCGGCGGCATCGAGGTCGCCCGCACGCAGGAGCGCATGCAGGAGCTGCATCGCCGCATGTCGTCGGCGAAGGCGTGGGGGATCGAGGACTGCGAGATCATCACGCCGCAGCGCGTCAAGGAGCTCGTGCCGTACGTCGAGGAGTCGGTGATCGTCGGCGGCTTCTACACGCCGTCGGTCGGCATCGTCGACTCGCTCCGCTTCGGGACGATCGCGCGCGAGAAGGCGCAGGAGCTCGGCGCGCTGCAGGTGTTCGCGAACACGGAGGTGACGGGCATCGACGTCGAGGGCGGCCGCGTGCGCGCAATCGAGACGTCGAAGGGCCGGATCGACACCGAGACGATCGTCGTCTGCTGCGGCGTGTGGTCGCCGAAGATCGCGCGTATGGCGGGCGCGTCGATCCCGCTGACGCCGGCGGTGCACCAGATGATCGACGTCGGCCCGGTGCCGCACTTCAAGGACACGAAGGGCGTGATCGAGTTCCCGATCGTGCGCGACATGGACACGAACATGTACGAGCGCCAGGACGGGAGCGGGCTCGAGGTCGGCTCGTACGCGCACCGGCCGATCCTCCACGACCCCGAGGAGATCCCCTCGAACGAGGAGGCGGCGCTGTCACCGACCGAGATGCCGTTCACGCAGGAGGACTTCGAGAAGCAGATGGAGGACGCGCTCGAGTTGATCCCCGACGTGCTGAACGACGAGTCGGTCGGGATCAAGTACGCGATCAACGGACTCCTGTCGCTCACGCCCGACGGCCTGCCGCTGCTCGGCGAGACGCCCGAGGTGAAGGGGTTGTGGTCGGCCGCCGCCGTGTGGGTCAAGGAGGGCCCCGGCGTCGGCAAGGCGGTCGCCGAGTGGATGGTGCACGGCGAGCCGGAGATCGACCTGCAGAGCTCGGACGTCGCGCGGTTCTACGACTGCCAGAAGACGCGCGCGCACATCCGCGCCCGCGCGTCGGAGGGGTTCAACAAGACGTACGGCATCGTGCACCCGTCGGAGCAGTGGGAGTCGAACCGCGGTGTCCGGCTCTCGCCCTACCACGAGCGCGAGCGGGCGCTCGGCGCCGTCTTCTACGAGGCCGCCGCCTGGGAGCGCCCGCACTGGTACGCCTCGAACGAGAAGCTCCTCGAGGAATTCCGCGATTCGATCACCGTCCGCGAGGCCGAGTGGGACAAGCGCTGGTGGTCGCCGATCATCAACGCCGAGCACCTCGCGATGCGCGAACGCGCCGCGATGTTCGACCTGACCGCGTTCTGCATCTTCGACATCGTCGGCCCCGGCGCGCTCGCGTCGGTCGAGCAGGTCTCGATGCGCAAGATGGACGTCGCGCACGGTCGCGTCGTCTACACGCCGGTGCTCTCGCCGAGCGGCACCTTCAAGAGCGACCTCACCGTGATGCGGCTCGGCGACGACCACTTCCGCGTCGTCACCGGCGGCGCGCACGGGATGGCCGACATGAAGTGGTACGCCGACCACACGACCGACGCCACCGTCACCGACCTCACCTCCGCGTACACGACGCTGGGGCTTTGGGGCCCGCGGGCGCGCGACATCCTCCAGTCGCTCACGCGCGACGACATGTCGAACGAGGCTTTCCCGTTCGCGACGTGCCGCGACATCGAGCTCGACTCGCTGCGCGTGCTCGCATCGCGGATCTCGTACGTGGGCGAGCTCGGCTGGGAGCTCTACGTGCCGATCGAGCAGGGCGCGAAGCTGTGGGACATGGTCTGGGAGGCGGGGCAGGCGCACGGCATCGTCCCGGCCGGCATCGGCGTGTACGGCACGACCGGTCGCCTCGAGAAGTGCTACCGCGCGTTCGGCTTCGAGCTCGACGCCGACTTCGACGTCGTCGAGGCCGGGATGGCCTGGGGGAAGACGAAGGCCGCAGACTTCATCGGCAAGGAGGCGCACCTGAAGCACCGTGCGTCGGATCCCGCCGCCGTGCTCTGCACGATGTTCGTCGACGACCACACGTCGAAGGACGGCACGAAGCGCTACATGCTCGGGCGCGAGCCGATCCTGTCGAAGGACGGGAAGCCGCTCGAGGATGCGCAGGGCCGCCGCTCGTACGTGACGAGCGCCGGCGCCGCGCCGTCGCTCGGCAAGCACGTGCTGATGGCCTACCTCCCGCCGGAGAACGCGAACGTGGGCGAGGAGCTGCTCGTCGAGTACCTCGGCGAGCACTACCCGGTGACGGTGCAGACGACCGACGCGACCGCGGTGTTCGATCCGGAGAACGCGAGGGTGCGCGCGTGAGGATCCTCGTCGCGGTCAAGCGCGTGCCGATCACCGGCGGCCGGATGGTGCTCACCGCCGACGAGCAGGCGATCGAGACGAAGCACCTCGGGTTCACGATCTCGCCGCACGAGGAGTGCGGGGTTGAGGAGGCCGTCAGGCTCGTCGAGGCGAACGGCGGCGAGGTCGTCGTGCTGACCCTCGGCCCCGAGGAGGCGGCCGAGCAGATCCGCGACTGCATGGCGATCGGCGCCGATCGCGGCATCCACCTCGTCACGAGCGAGGAGTGGGACGCGCAGGCGACGGCCGCCGCGATCGCGGCGGCGATCCGCGAGGAGGAGCCTTTCGACCTGTTGATCTTCGGCAACGAGTCCGCCGACGCAGGCGGGTATCAGGTCGGCATCCGCGTCGCGTACGCGCTCGCGCTGCCGGTCGTCACGGGCCTGAAGAAGCTCACGGTGGAAGGTGGCCGCGCGCGCTGCGAGCAGGAGGTGCCCGGCGGCCGCGACGTCTACGACGTGCCGCTGCCGGCGCTCGTGACGGTGAAGGAAGGGATCAACCTGCCGCGCTACCCGTCCGTCCCCGCGAAGCTGCGCGCGAAGTCGAAGCCGCTCGCGTCGAAGGCGCTCGAGCGCCCGGCGCCGAAGCTCGAGAAGCTGCGCCTCGTCGTCCCGGAGGGGTCGCGCAAGGAGGCGGAGATCCTCGGCGAGGGTGCCGCTGCGGCGCCGCGCGTCGTCGAGATGATGCAGCAGCTGGGGGTCGCATGAGCGTGTTGTTGTTCATGGAGTCGCCGTCCGACGAGCTGTCGCTGCAGGCGGCCACGCTCGCGCAGTCGCTCGGCGAGGTGCGCGCGGTCACGATCGACGGGCCGTACGCGCCGATGGGCTGGGCGCAGGCGCTCGTCGACGCCGCGGGCGACGACCACATCGTCGCGCCCGGCTCCGACCGCGGGAACGAGGTGCTGGCGCACGTCGCCGCGCAGCTCGATCTCCCATTCGCCGCGAACGTGAGCGAGGTGCGCGGCGACGCGCTGACGCGCATCCGCTGGGGCGGCACACTGCTCGAGGAGGCGCGGCTCCACTCGGAGCGCAAGCTCCTGACCGCCGCGCCGTTCGCCTTTGCCCCCGCCTCCGAGCCGGCCGTTGCAGTTCTGTCACCCTTCCCAGGGAACGGTGTCGAAGTGGTGGAGCATGTGTCACCGGACACCGGCGGGAAGGTCTCGCTTGCCGATGCGAAGGTGGTCGTCTCGGGGGGCCGCGGCGTCGGGTCGTCGGAGGGCTTCGCGATCCTCGAGGAGCTCGCCGAGTTGCTCGACGCGGCCGTCGGCTGCTCGCGCGTCGTCACGAGCGCCGGCTGGCGCCCGCACACGGACCAGGTCGGCCAGACCGGGACGAAGGTCTCGCCCGACCTCTACATCGCGTGCGGCATCAGCGGCGCGACGCAGCACATCGCCGGCTGCAAGGGCGCGAAGAAGCTGCTCGCGATCAATGCCGACAGGGAGGCGACGATCTTCGCGCACGCCGACTACGCCGTCGTCGGCGACCTGCACGAGATCGTCCCCGCGATCACGGCCGAGCTGAGGAAGGTCAAGGGCCGATAGCGACCGCGGCCGGAGCGATCGCCCTCGCGATCCTGCTCGGAGTCGCGGCGTACCTGTTCGGCCGCCGCGCGCTGTTCCTCTGGCGCCTCGTGAAGGCGGCGCGCCCGCTCGACCGAACGGACGACGTCCCGCTGCGGGTGAAGAACGAGGCGACGATCGTCCTCGGCCAGCGCAAGCTGTTCCAGCGACTCGTTCCCGGCACGATGCACGCGCTCATCTTCTGGGGCTTCCTCGTCCTCTTCCCGACGATCGTGATGGCGATGATCGGCGCGATCGACCGCGGGTGGTCGTTCCCGTGGCTCGGCGCGCAGGGCTGGTACATGGCTATGGTCGACGTCTTCGTCCTCTGCGTCCTCGTGGGAATCGCGGCCGCCGTGTGGATCAGGAAGGTCGTGCGCCCTGGGCGGTTCCACGGATCGCACCTCGGCGAGGCCGACCTGATCCTCGCGATGATCGCGCTCGTCGTCTTGACGCTTCTCGGCTGGCACGCGTCGCGCATCGCCGCGGGACAGAACGAGTGGCCCGCGCACGCATCGTTCCTCTCGAACTGGGCGTCGCACGCGATCCCGGCGCCGCGCGTCTCGGAGCGCGTGTTCGTGTGGGCGCACGTCCTCGTGATCCTGAGCTTCCTCGTCTACCTGCCGTACTCGAAGCACCTGCACATCGCGACGGCTGCGATCAACGTCTTCTTCTCGCGCACGCGGCGGCGCGGCCGGCTCGAGCCCCTTCGCTTCGACGTGCCGGAGGCGGAGATGCGCTTCGGCGCCGGAACGATCCGCGACCTGACGTGGAAGGAGATGGTCGACTCGTTCTCGTGCACCGAGTGCGGCCGCTGCCAGGACGTCTGCCCCGCCTACGCGACCGGGAAGGTCCTCTCGCCGAAGCTCGTGATCATGGGCATCCGCGACCAGGTCTTCGCGGAGGGGCCGAACCTGCTCGCAGGCGGCGAGCTGAGCCCGATCGCGAACAACGGAGTACCGGAGGAGATGGTGTGGGACTGCGTCACGTGCGGCGCGTGCGTACACGAGTGCCCCGTCTCGATCGAGCACATCGATCACATCGTCGACCTGCGGCGCGACCTCGTGATGATGCAGTCGTCGTTCCCCAGCGAGGCCGAGTCGATGCTGCGCGACGTCGAGCGCGTCGGCAACCCGTGGGGGAAGCCGCAGGGCGACCGCGCCTCCTGGGCCGAGGCGCTCGGCGTGCGCGTCGTCCAGGAGGGCGAACCGGCGCCGGAGATCCTCTACTGGGTGGGCTGCGCGGCCGCGTACGACGAGCGCGCGCGCACTGCGGCCGAGTCGACCGTGAAGCTGCTCCAGAAGGCCGGTGTCGACTTCGCGATCCTCGGCGCGCGCGAGTCGTGCACCGGCGACCCGGCGCGGCGGATGGGCAACGAGTACGTCTTCCAGGCGTACGCGGAGCAGAACGTCGCGACGCTGAACGAGCAGGGCGTGACGAAGATCGTCGCATCGTGCCCGCACTGCCTCAACTCGCTCGCGAACGAGTACCCCGACTTCGGCGGTCGCTACGAGGTGATGCACCACACGGAGCTCCTCGCGGAGCTGCTGCGCGACGGGAAGCTCGAGCCGTCGAAGAGCGAGACGGAGATCACCTACCACGACAGCTGCTACCTGGCACGTCACAACGACGTGCAGGCGGAGCCGCGCGAGCTCGTCGCCGCCGTCGGCACGCCGGTCGAGATGCAGAACCACGGCAAGCGCACGTTCTGCTGCGGCGCCGGCGGCGCCCACATGTGGATGGAGGAGCGCGGCCGGCCGATCAACGAGGAGCGCGTGCGGCAGGCGGCTGAGACGGGCGCCGAGACCTTGGCGGTCGCGTGCCCGTTCTGCACCGTGATGCTCGACGACGGTGTCCGCTCGAGCGGGACGCAGCTGAGGGTTGTCGACGTGTCGACGCTCCTCGTAGAGTCGCTCGACCGATAGCGAACGAAGGAGGGGTGATGGGCAAGGTCGTCGTCAACCTCGCGACGGGGATGGAGGACCCCGAGCGCGTGACGATCGCGTTCCTGCTCGCCGGAGCAGCGCTCGAGCAGGGGAAGTCGGTGGTCATGTTCTGCACGAAGGACGCGGTGCGCCTCGGGCTCCCGGGCCACGCGCAGGGGATCGCATGCGACGGCTGCCCGCCGCTCGAGCGTCTGTTCCAGCAGTTCGCGGACGGCGGCGGCGAGCTGTGGCTGTGCCCGTTCTGCGTCAACGCGCGTGGGCTCGCCGACGAGGAGAAGGTCGAGATCGCGAAGGTCGCGGGCGCGACGCCGCTCTGGGAGTGGGCGGGCGACGAGGCGACCGTGTTCAGCTACTAGTGCTCGTCGGCCTCGGCCACCTCGATCTCGTCTGTCGGAAGGTCGAGCGCTCGCTCGCGTTCTACGCGGCCGTCTTCGGGCCGCTCGGGCTGGAGCAGCCGGTCGCCGCGGAGGGAGAGCGGGGAGAGACGATCCACTACCTGCGCTTCCCGGGCCGCGGCTCCGGCTCGCTCGGCCTCCGGCAGGCCCTCGAGGAGCAGGAGTTCGAGCTGTACGCGCCGGGGCTCCACCACGTCTCGCTCGCCGTCGAGGCGAAGGAGGACGTCGACGGCGCACATGCGCGCGCGGCGGCTGCCGGCGCGGCGATCCTCCATCCGCCGCGGTTCTGGCCGCAGTACCACCCGGCGTACTACGCGACGTTCTTCTGCGATCCCGACTCGTTCCGGATCGAGGTCGCCGCCAGCCGGGACGCGCGCCTGTAGCCAGTACCATCCCCGCGTGGGGGTGGTCGAGCGGAACAACGTCGTCGTCCGCGGCGCGAAGCGCGGGCAGCCGATGATGTTCGCGCACGGGTTCGGGTGCGACCAGAACATGTGGCGGTACGTCGCGCCGGCGTTCGAGGACGCCTACCGCGTCGTGTTGTTCGACCATGTGGGCGCCGGCGGGTCGGACCTCGCCGCGTACGACCGCAACAAGTATGCGTCGCTGCAGGGTTACGCCGACGACGTGCTCGAGATCTGCCGTGAGCTCGAGTTGCGCGACGTGATCTTCGTCGGGCACTCGGTCAGCGCGATGATCGGGGTGCTCGCCGCGGTCAAGGAGCCGACCCGGTTCGCGAAGCTCGTGCTCGTCGGCCCGTCGCCGCGCTACATCGACGACGGCGACTACGTCGGCGGCTTCTCGGCCGACGACATCGAGTCGCTGCTCGAGGCGCTCGACAGCAACTACCTCGGGTGGTCGCACACGTACGCCCCCGCCATCATGGGCCGCCCCGACCAGCCGGAGCTCGGCGAGGAGCTGACGAACAGCTTCTGCCGCACCGACCCCGAGATCGCGCGGCATTTCGCGCGTGTCACCTTCACCTCCGACAACCGCGGCGACCTCGGACGCGTCACGACGCCGGCGCTCGTCCTGCAGTGCGCTGACGACATCATCGCCCCGAACGCGGTCGGCGAGTACGTGCACAGCTCGCTCCCCGCCAGCGAGATCGTCTTCATGTCCGCTCGCGGCCACTGCCCGAACCTGAGCGCGCCCGACGAGACCGTCGAAGCGATCCGCAGGTTCCTGTGAACTGCGAAGGCGAGCTCCTCGCCGAGAGCGCCGAAGAGCTCTACGAGAGCGCGCCGGTCGGCTACGTCTCGTCGCTCGTCGACGGCCGGATCGTGCGCGTCAACGAGACGCTGCTCGCTTGGACGGGGCACGCACGCGACGACCTCGTCGACGGCAAGCGGCTCCACGACCTGCTCGCACCGGGCGCGCGCATCTACTACGAGACGCACTACGCGCCGCTCCTGCAGCTGCAGGGAAGCGTCGGCGCGATCGCAGTCGAGATCGTGCGCGCCGACGGGTCGCGGCTGCCGGTCCTGATGACGTCGACACTCGTCCGCGACGAGAGCGGCGCCCCGCGCATGGTGCGCACGACGCTCGTGGACGCATCCGAGCGGCGACGCTACGAGCGCGAGCTGCTGCGTGCCCGCGCCGACGCCGAGTCGCGCGCGCGTGCGGTCGTCGCGCTCGAGCACGTGGCGGAAGGCGTCGTCCTCGTCGGCGACGACGGCAGGCTCGAAGTGGTGAACCCCGCCGCCGAGTCGATCTTCGGCGTCTCCGCGGCCGCGGTCGTCGGGCGCGCGGCGAGCGACGCGCTGCCGGGTTTCGCGCACATCGCGGAGAGCTGCACGCGCTCCGGCGTCGGGGAGTCGGCCGCGCCGGTCGTCGTGCCGGTGCAGCGGCCCGACGACGAGCGGTGGGTGGCGGTCGCGGCGGTCGACGCGAGCGAGGCGACCGTGTTCACCGTGCGCGACGTCACCGACGAGCGCCGGCTCGACGAGCTGCGCGCCGACATGGTCGCGATCGTGTCGCACGAGCTCCGCACGCCGCTGACGGGCGCGCTGGGCGCGGCGCAGACCCTCGACACGCGCTACGACGCGCTCGACGACGAGCTGCGGCGGCAGCTCGTCGGCATGATCGTCGAGCAGGCTCAGCGCCTTGCGAAGATCCTCGACCAGATCCTGGTGACGAGCCAGCTCGACAGCCAGAACCTGCGCACCGGGAGCGAGACGTTCGACGTCACCGAGGTGGTCGACGGGGTCGTGCGCGGCGTCGACGAAGGCGCGCGCAGCAGGATCGTCGTCTCGGCCGACGAGGGGATCACGGCCCGCGCCGACCTCGATCGGCTCCGGCAGGTCGTCGGGAACCTCGTCGACAACGCGCTGAAGTACTCGGGCGGGCCCGTGCGGCTCGCGGTCGAGCATCGCGAGATCTCCGTCCGCATCACGGTCTCCGACGATGGTCCCGGCATCCCGGCCGCCGACCGTGAGCGGGTGTTCGAGAAGTTCTTCCGGCTCGACCCGTCGCAGCGGACCGGCGTCGGCGGCACAGGGCTCGGGCTCTACATCGCGCGCGAGCTCGTGCAGCGCATGGGCGGCCGGATGGGCATGCTCGCGCGCGAGCGCGGCGCGACGTTCTTCGTCGACGTTCCGCTCGCGGACGCCGGGTAGCGCGTCGCGACGCCCCGCGGCGGCCGGAGAGGTTGCTCACAGCTCGCGGGCGAGGATCACGTGCTCGCCGATCGGCTCGAAGCCGAGGCGGCGGTTGATCGCGCGCATCGCCGCGTTCTCCTCGGCGTTCGACGTCGTCACGCGTGTGACGCCGCGCGCTGCGGCGGCTCGCAGCGCGGCGCGCTTCGCAGCCGTCGCCAGACCGCGGCCGCGCTGCGCGCGCACGCACCCGGTGAAGCCGTGGGACGCGCGGTCGCCCGCGCGCTTCATGAACGCGAACGCGAGCACCTTTCCGTCGCCGTCGACGACCGCCGTCCCGCTCTCGAGGTCGTGCAGCGGATCGTTCCACTCGCGCTCGAACTCCTCGAGCGAGATCCGGTCGTTCGGCTCGGGCGTGGGCTCGTCGAGCGCTGCCTCGCACATCGGCTCGTACAGGTCGCGCGCGGTGAGCCGCGCGAGCGGGACGCAGCGCAGGCCTTCCGGCAGCTCCGGCTCGGGGACGTCGCGCGGGTCGAGCGCGATCAGCGGCCCGCTGATCGCGCGCGTGTAGCCGCGCGCGGTCGCCCAGCGCTCGCCGTCGTCGGTCTGGCGCATGAACGTCGTCACGCGGCGCGCGCCGATCTCGTGCAGGTGTGCGAGAAGCGCGTCGGCGAACGCAGCCCCGATCCCCTCCCGGCGACGGTCCGCTGCGACCGTCAGGAACGCCCACGCTGCGTGCTCCGTCGACGTCCAGAGGTTGAGCGAGGCGCCGCCGACGACGACGATCCGTCCGCCGTCGACGCCGACGAGCTCGATGGACCGCGCCGCGGCCGGGCGGCTCGCGCGCCAGTGGCGGATCGTGTCGACGGACAGCACGCGGGCGTCGTCCGCAGCCCGCAGGAGCTCGAGCGCCTGCTCGTCGTCGTTCTCGGTCTGGGGGCGGATCTCGAGGCTCACCGCACGACCGTAGGACGTCCCGTACCAGCTTGACAACCGTGGAACATCGGTTCCACAATGTGGGCGATGCCGCCCGAGACGGGGACGCAGGCGATCGACCGCGCCGCCGAGCTGCTCGTGCGGGTGGTCGAATCGCGGAGCCCCGTCGCCGTCGGCCAACTCGCAGAGGACTCGGGCCTGCCGAAGAGCACGACCTCGCGCCTCGTGGGGGCGCTCGAACGCAGAGGGCTCGTCCAGCGCGCCGGCGACAGACGCGTCGTCCCCGGCCCGGTCCTTCTGCGCTTCGCGCACCGCGACGTCGGCGAAAGCATCGTCGACCTCGCGGCGCCGGCGCTGAAGACGCTTTCGGACCTGTGCGGGGAGACGATCAACCTCGGCGTTCCGACCCCGCTCGGCGTCGAGCACCTCGCGCAGGAGGAGTCACATCACTTCGTCGGCGGCACGAACTGGGTCGGTCGCCGCGTCCCGTACGAGACGACCGCGAACGGGAAGGTGCTGCGCGCGTTCTCCACGCACGAACCGTCGGAGATCCGCGCGCGCGGGTTCGCGATCGCGATCGACGAGCTCGAGGTGGGGCTGTCGGCCGTTGCGGCGCCCGTGCTCGGGCCCGACGGCACGGCGGTGGCGGCGCTGTCGATCTCCGGCCCCACGATCCGTCTCACCCGCGAGCGCATCGCCGGGCTCGTGCCGGCGCTGCTCGACCAGGCGCGGCTCGTGTCGCAACGACTCGGCCATGAAACGAGAGGAGCTGCATGACCCACGAAGAGATCCTCCAGGGCCTCTACGACAACACGCTCGTCGGCAACGCCCCCGAGGTGAAGGACCTGGTGAACCAGGGCCTCGAGGACGGCGTCGGGGCAGAGCAGATGCTCTACGACGCGCTGATCCCGTCGCTGGAAGAGGTCGGTGCGCGGTTCGAGCGCGGCGACTACTTCGTGCCGGAGATGCTGATCGCGGCGCGGGCGATGCAGGGCGCGCTCGACATTCTCCGTCCGCTGCTCGCGGAGACCGGCGCGAAGCCCGTCGGCACCTACGTCATGGGGACCGTCAAGGGCGACGTCCACGACATCGGCAAGAACCTCGTGAACATCATGCTCGAGGGCGCGGGCTTCACCGTGTACGACCTCGGCGTCAACGTCGCGCCCGAGACGTTCGTCGAGAAGGTGCAGGAGCACCAGCCGGACATCGTGGGGTTCTCGGCGTTCCTGACGACGACGATGCCGATGTTCAAGGCGAACATCAACGCGCTGCAGAAGGCCGGCATCCGCGACGACGTGATCGTGATGGTGGGCGGCGCCCCTGTCACGCAGGAGTACGCCGACGCCGTCGGCGCCGACGGCTATGCCGCCGACGCGTCGACGGCGGTGCGGCTCGCGAAGGACCTCATCGAGAAGCGGCGGGCCGCGGTCCCTGCGTGAAGCCGCTCGCGCTCATCGAGGCCTCGGTCAAGAAGCCCGTCTTCGGCTGCCGGATGTGCGGCCAGTGCGTCCTTCACTCGACGGGGATGACGTGCCCGATGAACTGCCCGAAGACGCTTCGCAACGGGCCGTGCGGCGGCGTGCGCCCGGACGGCCATTGCGAGGTGAAGCCCGAGATGCGGTGCGTCTGGGTGAAGGCGGTCGAGCGCGCGCCGAAGACGCCGTGGGCGCACGAGATCCACGACCTCAGAAAGCCCGTCGACAACCGCCTCTGGGGAACGTCGTCGTGGGCGAACTGGGTCACGAAGCGCGACCGTGTCGCGCCGAAAGGCTGGCGTGTCGAGGCTTGAGGACGCCATCGCGGCCGGGCGGTTCGTCGTCACGGCCGAGCTCCTCAGCGTCGACCGCGGCGGCCTCGGCGCCGTGCACCACCACTTCGCGCCGTACGAGGAGTGGGTCGACGCGGTCAACGCGACCGACAACACGGCCGCGCACGCGCACGCGTCGCCGCTCGCGGTCGCGATCGCGCTGCAGCAGCTCGGGATGGAGCCGGTCATGCAACTCGTGTGCCGCGACCGGAACCGGCTCGCGCTGCAGGCGGAGATCGCGGGCGCCGCGCTCCATGGCATCGAGAACATCTGCTGCCTCACGGGCGACGACGTGACGGCGGGCGACGAGCCGGAGGCGCGGCGCGTGTTCGACCTCGACTCGATCCAGCTCGTCGCCGTGGCCGAGTCGATGCGCAACGGCCGGTATCTCTCGGGTCGCAAGCTCGAACCGTCGCCGCATCTCTTCATCGGCGCCGTCGAGAACCCGCAGGCGCCCCCGGTCGACTACCGCGTCGACCGCGCGCTCAAGAAGGTGCGCGCGGGCGCGCGCTTCCTGCAGCTGCAGGTGGTGTTCGAGCTCGAGCCGCTCGCGCGCTTCATGGCCGAGGCCGTCGCGAAGGGGCTCGCGGAGCGCGCGGCGATCCTGCCGTCGATTTGCCTCGTCCGCTCGCCGAAGGCGCTGCGCTTCATCGACGAGAACGTCCCCGGCATCTCGGTGCCGGCGGACGTGATCGAGCGCTGCGAGCGTGCCGCGGATCCCGAAGCGGAGTGCTTCGAGGTCGCGTGCGAGCTCGCCGATGCGGCGCGCGGCCTCGCCGGCGTGCGCGGCCTGCACCTCATCAGCTTCCGCAAGGAGGCCGGGATCGCGCGGCTCTGCCGCCGCCTCGGCATCCCCACCCGCCACGAAAGGGAGACGATTGGAAACGGTTCTCGAGTCGCCGTCTAAGACCGTGGTGATCGGGCCGGAGCGCCCGTTCTGCGTCATCGGCGAGCGCATCAACCCGACGGGCCGCAAGAAGCTCCAGGCGCAACTGCAGGCGGGCGACCTGTCGCGGCTCGAGATCGACGTCGCGCAGCAGGAGCCGCTCGCGGACATGCTCGACGTCAACGTGGGCGACCCGCTCGCGGACGAGGTGGAGCTGATGCGCCGGGCGGTGCCGCTCGTGCAGTCGCTGACCGACGTGCCGCTGTGCATCGACTCCTCGGTGATCGAGGCGCTCGAGGCGGGCCTCTCGGCCTACCAGGGCAAGGCGCTCGTCAACTCGGTCACCGGCGAGGACGAGCGCCTCGAGGCGATCCTGCCGATCGTCGCGAAGCACGGCGCCGCGGTGATCGGCCTCGCGAACGACGACGAGATCCCGATGGACCCCGAGCGCCGGGTCGAGGTCGCGAAGAAGATCGTGTCGGCGGCCGGAGACCACGGGATCAAGCCGGAGGACGTGATCATCGACCCGCTCGCGATGCCCGTCGGCGCCGAGCCGCGCGCCGTCACGCTGTTCGTCGAGACGCTGAAGCTGCTCCGCACCGAGCTGGGCGTGAACACGACGTGCGGAGCGTCGAACACGTCGTTCGGCCTGCCGGGCCGCGAGACGCTCGGCGGTGCGTTTCTCGCGATCGCGGCGAGTCATGGGCTCACGTGCGCGATCATGGACGCCCGGTCGCCCGAGGTCGTCGAAGCGGTGCGCGCCTCCGATTTCCTGCTCGGCAAGGACGAGTGGGGCGCGAACTGGATCGCGGCGTACCGCAGGAAGCAGGCCGCGGCCGCTTGACGGCGGAGCCTGTCATCGAGGAGGCGCACCCGGACCGCGTCCGGCTCGTCTTCCGGCAGTCCGACGGCGCGACGAAGGAAGCCCGCGTTCCCGCCGGCACGACGCTCTTCGACTGCGCGTCGTGGAACGGCGTGGCGATCGACTCGACGTGCGGCGGTCACGGAACGTGCAAGAAGTGCAAGGTGAAGGTCGTCTCGGGCGAGCAGGCGGTGTCGACGGTCGACCCGCGCGCGTTCTCGAACGACGAGCTGCGCGCGGGCTGGCGGCTCGCGTGCCGCGCGCAGGCCGAGCAGGACCTCGTCGTGGAGGTGCCGCCGCTGCAGACGCGCCCGAAGGCGGCGCTTGCAGGTGTCGGCCGCCACGTGATCCTGCGCCCGGCCGTCCAGAAGCGCTACCTCGAGCTGCACGAGCCGACGCTCGAGGACCAGACGTCAGACGTCGAGCGCGTCCTTGCCGCCGTCGACGACATGGAGCTTCGCGTCCCGCTCGAGGTCGTGCGCTCGCTCGGACGCACGCTGCGCGAGGCCGACTGGCAGGTGACGGCGGTGATCGTCGACGACGTGCTCGTCGACGTCGAGCCCGGCGACACGACGGGCGCGCGTCACGCGATCGCGTTCGACCTCGGCACGACGACGGTCGTCGCGACGCTGCTCGACCTCGAGACGGGGCAGCCGGTCGCCGTGCGCTCCATGCTCAACATGCAGCAGCCGTTCGGCGCCGACGTCATCTCGCGGATCAGCGCGACCATGATGGATCCCGACACGCTCGGGCGCCTCCAGCAGCTCGCGCACGAGACGCTCGCCGAGCTGACGGAAGAGGTCTGCACCGAAGCGGGCATCGAGCCGGAGCAGGTGTACGAGGTGGTCGTCACCGGCAACGTGACGATGATCCAGCTCGCGCTCGGCATCGACCCCGAGCCGCTCTCGATGGCGCCGTTCACGATCGCCGCGCGGCGGCTGCCGGAGGCGTCGGCGAAGGACTTCGGCCTGCGCGTACACGAGCGCGCGCCCGCGGTGCTGTTCCCCGCGCTCGGCGCCTACGTGGGCCCCGACATCGTCGCCGGCGTGCTCGCGACGGGGTTGACGCTCGACAAGCGCACGCGGCTCTTCATCGACGTCGGGACGAACTCGGAGATCGTCCTCGGCTCGTCCGAGCGCGCGCTCGCGTGCGCAGCACCGGCCGGCCCTGCGTTCGAGGCCGCGCAGATCCGCTGCGGCATGCGCGCCGCCGACGGCGCGATCGAAGGCGTGAAGATCGTCGACGGCCAGATCGAGCTCGCGGTGATCGGCGACACGACACCCGTCGGCCTCTGCGGCTCCGGCCTCGTCGACGCCGTCGCGGAGCTCGTCGCCGCGGGCGTCCTCGACCGGTCGGGCCGCTTCGTGCAGGGCTCGCATCCCGGCCTCGCGAAGATCGGCGAGGAAAACGTCTTCTATCTCGCCGAGGACATCTTCCTCTCGCAGCGCGACGTGCGCGAGCTCCAGTTCGCGAAGGCGTCGATCGCGACCGGCTGGCAGATCCTGTGCAACGACATGGGTCTCGATCCGTCCGAGATCTCGCAGGTGCTGCTCGGCGGCTCGTTCGGCTCGTACCTCACCGCGGCGAGCGCTGTGCGGATCGGGCTCGTGCCGCGGCTCCCGCTCACGCGCATCGTTGCCGCCGGCAACGTCGCCGGGGAGGGTGCGAAGATCGCCGCACTCTCGGTCACGGAGCGCGCGGCGGCGAACGCGGTGCTCGACGAGGTCGACTACGTCGAGCTCTCGGGCCGCAGCGACTTCAACGACCTGTTCGTCGACCAGCTCGCCTTCCCGGGATGAGGAAGACGGTCGTCGCGTGCGGCGCGCTCGCGCTGCACGTTCAGCAGATCGCGAAGCGCCGGGGGTGGGATCTGGACGTTCGCCCGCTGCCGCCCGAGCTGCACAACCGTCCGGAGAGGATCCGTGACCGGATCGGCGAGGCGGACGTCGTCGCGTACGCGGACTGCGGGACGCGCGGCGCGCTCGACGACCTGCCGCGCCTGCCGGGCGCCGACTGCTACCAGCTCTTCGGCGGCTTCGACGAGCACGAGACGGGTGCGTACTACCTCACCGACTTCCTCGTCCGCTCGTTCGACCGCGTCGTGTGGCGCGGGCTCGGCCTCGACCGCCACCCGGAGCTCCGCGACGACTACTTCGGCCGCTACGAGAAAGTCGTCTGGCTCGCGCAGCGGCGGACAGGCGACCTCGAGAGGAAGGCCGAGCTGGCCGCACGGGCGCTCGGCCTTCCGCTCGAGATTCGCGAGACGGGCGACACCGGATTGGAACGTGCCCTCGAAACCCTCCTGGAGGCCTAGGTGCTGATCAACGAGATGCCGCGCTACGAGATCCTCGACGAGTCGTCGATGCAGGAGCTCGACCGCGGGTGGCGGCGGATCGTCTCCGAGCTCGGGATCGACTTCCTGCACGACGAGGCGATCGCGGCGTTCGAGGCGGCCGGGCAGAAGGTCGAGGGGCAGCTCGTCAGGTTCGACCCGGACTGGATCCTCGAGCAGGTCGCGAAGGCGCCGCGCGAGTTCGACCTGCAGGCGCGGAACCCGGAGCACACGATCCACGTCGGCGGCAAGCACATGGCGTTCGGCGCCGTGTACGGCTGCCCGTTCGTGCGCGAAGGGCTCGAGCGCCGCGAGGCGACGTACGCCGACTTCGAGAACCTCGTGCGCCTGTCGCAGTCGTTCCCCCAGCTCGACACACCCGGCGGGACGATCTGCGAGCCGAACGACAAGCCGCTCGACTCGCGTCACCTCGACATGGTGTACGCGCTGCTGACGCTCTCCGACAAGCCGTTCATGGGCTCCGTCACGTCGGGCCCGAACGCCGAGGACACGATCGCGATGGCACGGATGGTGTTCGGCGACTCGATCGACGAGACGCCGGCGACGATCTCCCTGATCAACGTCAACTCGCCGCTTCGCTACGACGACCGCATGCTGAGCGCGCTGCTCGCGTACGCGAAGGCGAACCAGGCGCTCGTGATCACACCGTTCCTGCTGATGGGCGCGATGTCCCCGGTGTCGGTGCCGTCGACGCTCGCGCAGCAGGTCGGCGAGGCACTCGCGGGCATCGCGCTCGTGCAGACGATCCGCCCCGGGTGTCCCGTCGTCTTCGGCAGCTTCCTCTCGAACACCGACATGCAGTCGGGCTCGCCGTCCTTCGGCACACCGGAATCGGCGGTCGGCCTCCTGTGCACCGGGCAGATCGCGCGACGCTACGGCCTGCCGTTCCGCGGCGGCGGCGGGCTGACGTCGTCGCAGGCGGTCGATGCGCAGGCTGCATACGAGGCGTCGATGACGTTGTGGCCGACGTTCCTCGCCGGCACGAACTTCGTCATGCACTCGGCGGGCTGGCTCGAGTCGGGTCTCGTGTCGTGCTACGAGAAGTTCGTCGTCGACGTCGAGCTGCTGCGGATGCTGCACGAGGTGTTCGAGCCGCTGAAGATCGACGAGGAGACGCTCGCATACGGTGCGCACCAGGAGGTCGGTCAGGGCGGCCACTTCCTCGGCGCCGCGCACACGCTCGAGCGCTTCCGCGAGTGCTTCTACCGGCCGCTCCTCTCGTCGACCGAGAACTACGAACGCTGGTCGCGCAACGGCGGCAAGGACGCCGCCGCACGTGCGTCCGACATCTGGCGGAAGACGCTCGAGGAGTACGAGGAGCCGGCGATGGACCAGGGGCTGAAGGACGAGCTGAAGGCGTACGTCGATCGCAGGCGTACCGAGCTGGGAGACTGAGATGAAGACGGTAGGCGACGTGATGGCGCGCGGGCTCTTGACGCTCGCGCAGGAGACCTCGCTGACGGACGCCGCGGCGGCGATGACGGAGCGGCACGTCGGCTCGGCGCTCGTCGTCGAGGGCGAGCGGCTGATCGGCATCGTCACCGAACGCGATGTGCTGCGCGCGGTCGGCTCCGGCGACGTCGGCGGGTCGGTCGGCGAGTGGATGACGAAGCACCCCGAGTCGGTCGACGCCGACGAGTCGACGCAGCAGGCGGCGGTCGTGATGATCCACGGCGGCTTTCGCCACCTGCCCGTGCTCGAGAACGGGAAGCCCGTGGGGATCGTTTCGATCCGAGACCTGATGCGCGTCGCATTGGAGGACGTGAGCCCGCGTGGCGTCTGAGATGTTCGTCGCGGGCGCGTGGAGCGCGTCCGCGAGCGGCGAGACGTTCACGGCGGACTCGCCCGCGACGGGTGAGGCGATCGGCGAGGTGCCGAAGGGCTCGCGCGAGGACGCGCAGCGGGCGGTCGCCGCGGCGAACGACGCGTCGGCGGCGTGGGCGCGGCTGACGCCGTTCGAGCGCGCGGCGCTGCTGCATCGCGTCGGCGACGTGATCGAGTCGCGCCGCGACGAGCTCGCGCAGGTGCTGACGCTCGACCAGGGCAAGCCGCTGCACGAGTCGCACGACGAGGTCGAGGAGCTCGTCGCGTACTGGCGCAACGCGGCCGAGGACGGGAAGCGGCTCGAGGGCCGCCTCGCGAACTCGTTCACGCCGGGCAAGCGCGTGCTGCTCGTGCGCCGGCCGCGCGGCGTCATCGGCGTGATCACGCCCTGGAACTGGCCGTACACGATGCCGGCCGAGCTGATCGCGCCGGCGCTCGCGTCCGGCAACACGGTCGTCTGGACGCCCGCGTCGACGACGGCAGTCTGCGGAGCGGCCCTCGCTCAATGCGTCGTCGAGGCAGATCTCCCGCCCGGCGTCTTCAATTTCGTCACCGGCCCGGGCTCCGTCGTCGGCGACGAGATCGCGCGCAACCCCGGCACCCACGGAGTCGGGTTCATCGGCTCCACGGAAACGGGACGCAAGGTGGCCGAGGCCGCCGCCGGCAAGGCCGCGGTCCTCGAGCTCGGCGGCAACGGCCCCGTCGTCGTGCTGGACGACGCCGATCTCGAGCTCGCCGCGGAAGCCGCCGTCACGGCGTGCTTCCTCTGCGCCGGCCAGAGCTGCACCGCGGGCGAGCGCCTCCTCGTACACCGCGCGGTCAAGGACGAGTTCGTCGCGCTGCTCCGCGAGAAGGTCGCGCGCGTCGTCCTCGGCGACCCGTTCGCCGACGGGACGACGATGGGGCCGCTCAACAACGAAGGTGTCGCCGCGAAGATGGACGAGCACGTCTCCGACGCCGTCGAGCGCGGCGCGAGCGTCGTCCACGGCGGCGAGCGCGCCGGCGGGTTCCCGACGAGGCTGTACTGGCAGCCGACCGTGCTCGACGACGTCGCGCCGGACGCGCTCGTCGCGACGGAGGAGACCTTCGGGCCCGTCGCGCCCGTCGTCGCGATCGATTCGCTCGACGAGGCGATCCGCCTCGCGAACGACTCGCCCTACGGGCTCCTCTCCGCGATCTTCACGCGCGACCTCGCGAACGGCCTGCGGTACGCCGACGAGGTGAAGACCGGCTGGGTGAACGTCAACGACTCGTCGAACTACTGGGAGGCGCACCTGCCGTTCGGCGGCCGCTCCGGCACCGCGAGCGGGATCGGCCGCGTCGGCGGCGCCTCGCCGATGGAGTCGTTCACCGAGCTGCAGACGGTGGTGATCGCGCCCTGACGTGGGACTACGTGATCGTCGGCGGCGGCTCGGCGGGATCCGCGCTCGCCGCACGCCTGACGGAGGACTCGTCGACGCGCGTGCTCGTGCTCGAGGCGGGGCGTCCGGACTCGTGGTGGGACCTCTACATCCACATGCCCGCGGCGCTGTCGTTCCCGATCGGCAACCGCTTCTACGACTGGAAGTACGAGTCGGAGCCCGAGCCGTTCATGCACGGCCGCCGGATCTACCACGCGCGCGGCAAGGTGCTCGGCGGGTCGAGCTCGATCAACGGGATGATCTTCCAGCGAGGCAACCC
>DATDNT010000112.1:0-23880 GCA_036518135.1 Gaiellaceae bacterium
TGTCGCCGGAACGTACGACGGTACGGTCGTGCGCCTTGTCGTGGACGGCGTCGAGATCGGCTCGGGGACGACCGTTCCGGCTCCGGGCGTGATCGCCTACAACCTCCCTCTGACCGGCGGACTGATGGGCGGATATGGAGCGTGCGACCTGAGCTTCGTCGGCGACATCGACGAAACCAGCATCTGGAACATCGCCTTGCCCGTCTCCGCGATCCTCCCACGTGCGCAGGCGGCGCTTTCCAGCATCTTGCGCTAGCCGGCTCGGCGTACCCTGTACCTACTGGGCGCGTGGGCCGGTAGCTCAGCTGGTAGAGCAGGGGACTTTTAATCCCAAGGTCGTAGGTTCGAGCCCTACCCGGCCCATCACTACGACGAGATGAGGTGGGGCCGGCGCCCGCAGGCGCCGGCCCCACCGCCCATCTACTTGACCGTCGTCGGGATGCCCTTGACCTTGCCCGCCTTCAGCAGCGTGAACTGCTTCGCGACGGCGGTGCGGATCGAGCCGGGCACCTTCGCGCTCCACTTGCCGACGCCGACGCCGTTGTTCGTCGCGTCGAAGACGGCGTTCTTACCACCCTTCAGCGTCCCGCTCTTCGCCGCCTTGATCGCGTCGTAGACCGAGACGTCGACGCGCTTCAGCGCGCTCGTCATCACCCAGCTGCCGAGGTAGCCCTGGTCGGCGTCCGCGCCGATGCCGAGCACGCCCTTCTCGTGCGCCGCGTCGAGGACGCCGAGGCCGCACTGCCCGGCGACCTGGAACTCGACGACGGAGCCCTGCGCGATCTGGTTCAGCGCCTTCTCCTTGCACTTCGCCTGCTTCACGAAGTCCTGGGAGTAGTCGTTGAGCGTCTTGATGCCCGGGTCGGCCTTCTTCGCGCCGAACTGGAAGCCGGCGATGTACCGGTCGACCGGCGGGATCTTCAGGCCGCCGACGGAACCGACTGCGGTCGCGCCCTTCGACTTCGCCCAGAGGCCGGCGGCGTAGCCGACGAGGTACCCCGCCTGCTGCTCCTTGAAGATCAGCCCCTCGACGCTCTTCGGGTGGTGCTTCAACGTCGCGACGTCCACGTCGACGATCGCGTACTTCCCGTTCTTGAACGCGGAGCCGATCGCGTCGATCGCGTCCGTCATCAGGAAGCCGACGGCGATCGTGATGCCCGCGCCCGACTGGACGCACGCCTTCAGGTTCGGGATGTAGTCGGCGGGCGAGTGCGACTGGATCACGCGCCCCTTGATGTGCAGCTTCTTCTGCGCCTCGAGCAGGCCGAGATACGCATCGTGGTTGAACGACTTGTCGTTCAACCCGCCGATGTCGGTGACGAGGCAGGCGCTGAACCCGCTCGTCCGATGCGCCGACGACGTCTGCGCGCCTGCGAGCGCGACGGCGAGTGCGACGGCGGCGAGCGCAGTCAGGATCAGCCAACGCTTCACGTGCACCTCCTGTGGTGAACGAGGGGGGTTCAAGCGGACCGCGATATTCTCTCACCGATGAGCGCGACCGACGCCGCCTCCCGCTCGAAGATCGCCGATCCCGGTCTCGCGGACGAGGGCGAGCGGCGGATCCAGTGGGCGGCGCGCCACTCGCCCGTCCTCACGCGCCTGGCGGAGAAGCACCTGTCGGACGGCGCGCTTCGCGGCCGCAAGGTCGCCGTCGTCGTGCACCTCGAGGCGAAGACCGCCTACCTCGCGACGCTGCTCGCGCAGGCGGGGGCCGAGGTCGTCGCTGCGGGGAGCAACGCGCGCTCGACGCAGGACTCGGTGTGCGCCGCGCTCGTGCGCCGCGGCATCGAGGTGCACGCCCACCACGGCGCGAGCCCCGACGACTTCACCGCCGACCTCCTCGACGTCGCCGACACCGGCCCCGAGCTCGTGATCGACGACGGCGCCGAGCTGACGCGGCGCATCCTCGAGCACCGCGCCGATCTCGTTACGCGCCTGCAGGGGGTGACCGAGGAGACGACGACCGGCGTCGCGCGCCTGCGCGCGTTCGCGGACGAGGGGAAGCTGACGTTCCCGGCGATCGCCGCGAACAACGCGCGCTGCAAGCACATGTTCGACAACCCGTACGGCACGGGCCAGTCGTCGCTGACCGCGATCCTGCGCCTGACGAACCTGAACGCCGCCGGCAAACGGTTCTGCGTGATCGGCTACGGGTGGGTCGGCCAGGGGCTCGCGCAGCGCGCAGCCGGCTACGGCGGCAAGGTGACCGTCGTCGAGCTCGATCCCGTGCAGGCGCTGCGCGCGGTGATGGACGGCCACCGCGCCGCCGCGCTCGAGGACGCGCTGCCGGAGGCCGACTTCGTCATCACTGCCGGCGGGGGCACCGACACGCTCCCTGCAGACGCGCTCACGCACCTGAAGGACAAGGTCGTCCTCGCGAACGCCGGCCACCAGGACCGCGAGATCGCCGTCGACGCGCTCGGCCCCGGCGAGGAGGTGCGCCCGGGCGTGACCCGCCACGACGTCGGCGGCAAGACCGCCTACCTCTGCGTCGGCGGCTCGCTCGTCAACATCGCGGGTGGCGACGGCAACCCGGTCGAGATCATGGATCTCTCCTTCTCCGTGCAGGCCCTGTCCGTGCACCGGCTCGCGCGGGGGGACGTGCCGCCCGGTCTGAACGCGTTCCCCGACGAGCTCGACCGCGAGATCGCACGGACGAAGCTCGAGACGCTGGGCGTGCGCGTATGAGCATGATCCGCGACCCGTCGCTCGCCGACGCCGGCGAGCGCAAGATCCGCTGGGTCTCCGAGTGGATGCCCGTCCTCAACCTCGTGCGCGACCGCCTGCGCGACGAGGGCACCGTCGCCGGCCGTCGGATGGCGGTGATCCTTCCCGTCGAGCCGAAGACGGCGTACCTCGCGGCGATCCTCGCCGAGGCGGGCGCCGAGGTGAGCGTCGCGTTCCAGGGCGTGATGGTCCACGACGACGTCGCCGCCGGGCTCGCGGGTCGCGGCGTCGAGGTCTTCGCGCAGGCGGGCTCGTCACGAGAGCAGGAACTGCAGTTCTTCGAGGAGGTGCTGAGCAGGCGGCCCGAGGTCGTGATCGACGACCGAGCCGACGTGATCCGCCTCGCGCACACGACGCACCCGGAGGTGCTCGAGACGCTGATCGGCGCGTCCGAGGAGACGACGTCCGGCGTGATCCAGATGCGCGCGATGGAGGCCGACGGGACGCTCAAGGTGCCGTGCATCGCCGCGAACGACGCGCGGTGCAAGTACCTCTTCGACAACCGCTACGGCACCGGTCAGTCCGCCGTGAACGCGGTGCTCGACCGCACGAACCTGCTCGCCGCGGACAAGGACGTCGTGATCGTCGGGTACGGCTGGGTCGGCAAGGGGCTCGCCGCGCGCGCGCGTGGTCTCGGCGCGCGCGTGACGGTGTGCGAGGTCGAGCCGTTCCGCGCGCTCGAGGCCTACCACGACGGCTTCGACGTCGCGCCGCTCGTCCAGGCCTGCCGCACCGCCGACGTCGCGATCAGCGGCACCGGCGTGCGCGACACGATCGGCATGGACGCGATCGACGCGCTGCCCGACGGAGCGATCCTCGCGAACGCGGGCGCCGTCGACGACGAGATCGACGTCGAGGGCCTCCGCGCGCGGGCGACGGAGACGCGCATGGCGCGCGACCACGTCGAGGAGTTCGTGCTGCCCGACGGGCGGTCGCTGTTCGTCGTCGGCGCGGGCGTCGTCGTCAACCTCTCGGCCGGCGAGGGCCACCCCGCCGACATCATGGATCTCACCTTCGCGGTGCAGGCGCTCTCGGGCGCGTATCTCATGCAGCACGGACACGAGCTCGAGCCGAAGGTGCACACGCTGCCGGCGGAGATCGACGAGGCGATCGCGCGGATGAAGCTCGAGGCGCTCGGCGTCCGCATCGACACGCTGACGCCGGCGCAGGAGGCGTTCCTGCAGGCGTGGGAGGCGTTCGAGTAGCGACGCGCATCGTCGCGGACGCGGTCGTCACCTGCGACGCCGCGGGGACGATCCACCGCCCCGGCGCCGTCGAGGTCGTCGACGGCCGCATCACCTGGGTCGGGCCGGTCGAAGAGGCGCCGGGCGACGGCGGGCTTCTGCTTCCCGGCCTCGTCAACTGCCACTGCCACTCGCCGATGACGGTCCTGCGCGGCGCGGCGGAAGACGTCCCGCTCGACCGCTTCCTGCGCGAGCGCGTGTGGCCGCGCGAGGCGCGCATGACCGACGACGACGTCTACTGGGCGATGTCGCTCGCGGTCGCCGAGCTGCTCCGCGCCGGCGTGACGACGTCGTGCGAGATGTACATCCACGAGGAGCCGCTGTTGCGCGCCGTGGTCGACGGCGGCTCGCGCTGCCTGCTGACTCCCGGCGTGATGGACGTGCCCGGCTGGCTCTCGTGGCGCGAGCGGCTCGCCGAGGTGCTCGCGTTCCTCGACGGCGCGCGCCACGAGCGCGTCTCGCTCGGGATCGCCGCGCACGCCGCGTACACGCTGCCCCCGGAGGCGCTCGACGCGATCGCCGCGGCCGCCCTCGAGCGCGACCTGCTCGTGCAGATCCACATCGCCGAGACGCGCGAGGAGTGGACCGGGGAGCAGAGCGTGCCGGCGCTCCTTGCGGAGCGCGGGTTTCTCGAGGCGCGCGTGCTCGCCGCGCACAGCGTGTGGCTCTCCGACGAGGACATCGACCTGTACGTCGAGCACGACGTCGCCGTCGCGCACTGCCCGCAGTCGAACGCGAAGCTCGCAGCCGGTACGGCGCGCCTGCGCGACCTGCTCACACGCGGCATCCGCGTCGGCCTCGGCACCGACGGCCCGGCTACGAACAACGACCTCGACCTGTGGGACGAGGTGCGCCTCGCGCCGCTCCTCGCGAAGCTGCATACGGGCGACGCCGAGGCGATCCCGGCGCCGACGGCCCTGGGGCTCGCGACGGCGGGCGGCGCCGCGGCGCTCGGCCTCGACGTCGGCGTCCTGGAAGCCGGCCGCGCCGCGGACGTCGTGCGGCTGCGCACCGACGACCCGGTGTTCGTGCCCGTGCTCGACGACCGTGACCTCGTCTCGCACCTCGTGTGGTCGTCGTCGAGCCGGCTCGTGACGGACGTGTGGGTCGCGGGGCGGAAGGTCGTCGAGGACGGCCGCTGCGTCTCGGTCGACGTCGAGCGCGCGTCGCGCGAGGTGCAGGCGCGCGCCGAGCGGCTCGCTGCCGGCTAGAGGATCTTCGAGAGGAACTGCTTCGTGCGCTCGTGCTCGGGCGCCTCGAAGAAGTGCTCCGGCGTTCCCTCCTCGATGATCACGCCGCCGTCCATCATCACGACGCGATCCGCGGCCTCGCGCGCGAACCCCATCTCGTGCGTGACGACGATCATCGTCATCCCCTCGTGCGCGAGCTCCTCCATCACAGAGAGAACCTCGCCCGTCACCTCGGGGTCGAGCGCGCTCGTCGGCTCGTCGAAGAGCATCAGCGCGGGCTTCATCGCGAGTGCGCGCGCGATCGCGACGCGCTGCTGCTGGCCGCCCGACAGCTTCCCGGGATAGACGTCGCACTTGTCCTCGAGCCCGACGCGCTTCAACAGCTCGAGCGCGCGCTCGCGGGCCTCCTCGGACTTCACGCCGAGCACGTGCACGGGCGCCTCGACCACGTTCTCCATCGCCGTCTTGTGCGGGAACAGGTTGAACCGCTGGAACACCATGCCGATGTGCGTCCGCTGCAGGGAGATGCTCTTCTCCGAGTCCTCCCGCAGCTTCCCGTTCTCCTCGCGGTACCCGATCAGCTTCCCGTTGACGGTGATGCGGCCGCTGTCGATCTTCTCGAGGTGGTTCACGCAGCGGATGAAGGTGGTCTTGCCGGAGCCCGACGCGCCGATGATGCAGACGGTCTCTCCCTTCGCGACCCCCAGCGAGACGCCCTTCAGAACCTCGAGCCTGCCGAAGCGCTTGTGGACGTCGACCGCCTCCATCACGAGCTCCGTCATCGGACGAACGCTCCCGCCGGCGCCCACGCCTGCGCCAGCCGCTCGCGGAAGCTCAGCTCCTCCCCGCGCTCGCTCGCGGCGAGCCGCCGCTCGATCGCCGCCTGCACGAGCCCCCACGCGCCCGTCAGCACGAGGTACCAGAACGCGACCGCGAGGAAGAACTCGACGGGCTGGAACGTGTTCGAGTAGTGGATCTCGGCGTCCGCGAACATCTCGTAGACGCCGATCGTGAACACGAGCGACGTCGTCTTGAGCATGTTGTTGAACTCGTTGCCGAGCGGCGGGACGATCACCCGCGCCGCCTGGGGCAGGATGATGCGCCGCATCGCAAGGCCGTAGCGCATGCCCAGCGACTTCGCGGCCTCCATCTGCCCCACGTCGATCGAGTCGATGCCGGCGCGGATGATCTCCCGCATGTACGCGCCCTCGTTGATCCCGAGGGCGAGGATGCCCGCGACGACGGCGCCGTCGAGGGTGAACAGCCCGAGGTTCAGGCTGTTCGGGATGAGCGTGAACCCGAGCAGCAGGTTCGCGCCGTAGTAGATGAAGAAGATCTGGACGAGCAGCGGCGTCCCCCTGAAGATCAGGACGTAGAGCCCCGACAGGAACCGCAGCGGCCAGAGCTTCGACGTGCGCATGAGCGCCGCCACGAGGCCGAGCAGCACGCCCATCACCTGCGCGGTGACCGCGATGTACACCGTCGTCCACATCGCCCGGAAGAAGACGTGGTCCGGGTGGAAGATCCGGTGCGAGATGACGTGCCAGTCGACCGCAGCGAGCATGCGCCGTCCTTACTTCTTCAGCAGCGAGACGGCGTTCGTCATGCCCCACTTGGCGACGATCTTCTTCATCGTGCCCTTGGCGTAGAGCGCGTTGATCGCCTTCTGCGTCGCACCGGTGAGCGGGTCGCCCTTGCGTGTCGCGATGCCGATGGGGATCGGTGCGATCGGCGCGCCGCCGACCTGGAACGACTTGTCGCGGTCCGCGTAGAAGACGGCCACCGGCGAGTCGCCGAAGTACGCGTCGACGCGTCCGGCCTTGAGGGCCGCCGCCGCGTCGGTGTCCTTCGGGAACGTGCGGATGTTGATCGCCTTCTTGCCCTGCTTCTGCAGCTTCGACGAGACCGCGGCGAGGAAGTCCCGGTTCGTCGTGCCCGACTCGACGGAGACGCTCTTGCCGGCGAGGTCGGCGAGCTTCGTGATGTGCTCGGGGTTCCCCTTCTTGACGAGGATCGACTGACCGACCTTCAGGTAGTCGGTGAAGTTCACCTGCTTGCGGCGCGACGCGGTGTCGTTCATGCCGCTGATGATCGCGTCGCAGTGCTTCGCCTTCAGCGCGGCGATGATCGAGTCGAACGTCGTGTTCTTGAACTCCGCCTTCACGCCCATCTGCTTCGCGACGGCGGAGGCGATGTCGATGTCGGAGCCGACGAAGGTGCTGCCCTGGAGAGACTCCTCCGGCGGGTAGGTCGCATCCGTGCAGAACACGATCTTGCCGGCCGACTTGATCGCCGGCGGCGGCGTGACGGCCGCGACGGCGACGACGGCGAGCACTCCGGCGGCGATCGCCGCGAGGAGCGCGGCGACTGCGTGCTTGCGCATGTGGTTCCTTTCTCGGGGGGTGCTTAACGCTATCGCGCCCGGACGAGCTTCAGGGCGCACGTTGGGCACTCGGCGACGGCCCGCCGGGCGGCGCGCTCGAGCGCGGGCGGGATCACGGGGTCCTCGACGAGCGGGAACCCCCACGGGTCGAGCGAGATCCGCTCCGGGAACAGCTCGGCGCAGATGCCGTGGCCGTCGCAGGCGATCGGGTCGACCTTCAGCGACGACTTCGCTCTCATGGGAGCACCCCCTCGTCGCGGCGCCCACAGCCCCGGTGCTTCGCGTGGCGCGCGAAGTCGTCGGCGAACACGTCGAGTGCGGATTCGGCGAATCGCGCGGCGCCGTCGGGATGCCGGCACGCGCCGCGGCCCGCGACGAGCGCGGCGAAGGTGCGTGCCTCGCCGCGGTGGTCACCGCGCCGCGACGGGTCGAGGGCGCCCGCGAGGGCGGGAAGGCCGTGCGTGCAGGGCCCGCACTGGCCGGCGCTCTCGCCGGCGAGATACGTGACGACGCGCGCGACCTCGGCGACGGGGCACGTCGACGCCGGCAGGACTGCGATCGCGCCGGCGCCGAGGACGTCCGGCGTGAGCTGCAGCGTCCGCGCCTCCTGCGGCGCGACGAAGCGGCCGAAGTAGCCGCCGACGAGGTAGCCGGCGGGGTCGGCCGTCAGCTCGCCGACCGCGTCGGCCAGGGTGATCCCGAGTGGGATCTCGTGGACGCCGGGCCGGGCGACGGCGCCCGAGAGCGTCACGAGCGCGGTCGAGCCGAATGCGCCGCGCGCGACGAGCGCGAGGTGCGCGAGCGTCTCGACGTTCTGCACGAGCGTCGGTCGGCCGGAGAGGCCGCGCTCGAACGGATACGGCGGCTTCGTCGTCGGCTTCGCGGGGCCGCCGCCGAGCGCACGCAGGAGCGCCGTCTCCTCGCCCGCGACGAAGCGGTCGGGGACGCGCGCCACGCGCACCGTCGTGCGTCGAAGCGTCCGCTCGCCGATCGCGGCTTCCAGCTCGGGCGCCGGGCGCGCGACCGCGATCACGACCTCGACCGCGCCGACGACGTCCGCGGCGAGCAGTGCGCCGTCGAGCACGAGGTGCGGCGCGACGCGGAGGAGCGAGCGGTCCTTCTTGCTCAGCGGCTCGCCCTCGGCGCCGTTCGCGACGACGACGGGCTGCGACGTGGCGGCGACGACGGCGAGCTTCGCCGCCGTCGGGAATGCCGCGCCGCCTCGGCCGCGGAGCCCGGCGCGCTCGACGTCCGCGACGTCGAGTCGCGCCGCCTGCCCGAACACGCGGACGTGCTCCTCGAGCGTCGGCGCGCGGCCGACGCCCCGGAGAAGGTGCCCGCGCGCGAGCGTCGCCGTCACTGCGCGAGCGCCTCGACCGTCCCGGTCGCCGTGCCGGCGCCCGCGTCGAGCGAGAGCCCGATGTTCAGCTGGAGGCTGTCGCCTGCGGCGTCGCGCACCTCCGCGCCGACGACGTCGCCGTCGAGGGACGTCACGTGGCCGTAGTACACCGCGCGGGTCGTCGCCGGGACGAACGAGACGCCGCTCGCGTCGAGCGCGACGCCGCCGCCCGTCGGGACGCCGCGGAGCTCGAGCCGGAGCGCGCCGCGCGGCCCGCCCGCCAGGCGCAGGACGATGATCACGTGCTCGCGGCCGGACGCGTCGCGCACGCGCCGCATCGTTCCCGCGAGATGCGTCGTGAACGAGCCCGGCGGCGATGCCACCCTGTCGCTGACCTGGATCGTGCGCACGCGCGCCGACGACGCGCGCAGCTGGGTCGGCGTCCCCGACCGCGCGGCCCAACCCTTCTGCGCCGGCCCCGACTCGTACCACCCGGCGAGCGCGAGCGGGATGACGAGGGCCGCCGCCCCCGCGGCGGCACGCAGCGGCAGCGCGCCGGGATGCGTGACGATGCGCAGCACGACCCCGACGAGGACGATCGCGCAGCACACGGCGCCGAGCACGACGAGCCACGACATGCGCGCGTCGCTGCCCGTGCCGAGCGAGTGGACGACGGCGACGGGCCACGCCGCGTACGAGAGCCAGTGGACGAGCCGCCACGTTCGGAACCCCATCCGGTGCCGGAGGTACGACGTGATCACGAGCGCGAGCACGAGGTCGAAGGCGACGGCGCCGAGGCCGAGCCAGATCGGCCGATACGGCGAGGCGAACGGGACGATCGCGTCCTTCAGCCCGATCGGCGCGTAGCCGTCGGCGACCGTCGTCACGACATGGAGTGCGACGAACACGATCGAGAGCAGCGTCAGGTTCCGGTGGATCGTGCCGACGGCGAAGCGCGGCCAGCGGTCGGTGCGCGCACGGAGCGCCGACAGCGTGCCCACGAGCATCGCCGCGGTGAGGACGACGAGCGCGACGGCGCCGCTGCCGCGCGTCAGGTACCAGAGCTCGGTCTTCGACGTCATGCCGCGACTGCGTCGCGCGGCCACGCGCCGACGTAGTGGACGCTCCCGTCGTCGGCGACGAGCCGCGCGTGCAAGCCACGGAGATAGCTCGTCCCGCCGACGAGCGCGGCCGTCGACGCGACGTTGGCAGCGAGGCACGTCGAGGCGGCGACGGAGATCGTGCGCCAGCCCGAGGCGGCGGGCCGCGCGGTGCGTGGGTCGAGCACGTGGTGCATCGACCCCGCGGACGTGCGCCACGCGCGCACCGTCGTCGACGACGTCGCGAGGCCGCCGCGGTCGATGCCGACGACGGGGCCGTCCGCGTCGATCGCGGCATGATCCTCCGCGATCCGGACCGCCCAGCCGCCTGCCGGCGCCGGCCCGGCGACCGCGACGTCGCCGCCGAGAGAGACGAGCGCGCCGGTCCCGGTCGCTGCGACGATCGCCGCCGCCGCGCGGTCGGCCGCGAGCGCCTTGGCGGTTGCGCCGAGGTCGAGCTCGACGCCGCGCGGCACCGTCAACTGCCGCCGCTCCACGTCGAGCTCGATCCCGCGCCATGCATCCGGCCGCGGGGGGACCGGCCGGACGATCGTCTGCGCTCGGGCACGCACCACCTCGAAGGTCACGTCGTAGCCTGCCGCGGCGAGCGCGCCGCCGAGAGCCGGCGACACGATGCCGTCGGTCGCCGCCGCGGCGGCGAGGGCGGCCGCAACAGCCTCCGCGAACAGCGCGGTGACGTGCACGGGCTCGCCGGCGCGCGCATTCGCGTGCGCGAGCTCCGAGTCGTCGCGGAAGCGGCTGCACGCGCGGTCGATGTGCGCGAGCTCGAGCTCGAGGACGCGCCGTGCGTCCGGCAGCGCCGCGTCGTCGCAGACGGCGACGGCCGCCGTCGTTCCGAGCGCGCGGAAGGAGGTGACCGCCGTCACGATCCTCCGGACACGACCACGGGGGCCGCGGGCGCCGCCGACGAAGACGGCGTGGGCGCGGGCGGCGGCGGCGGCGTGGGCGACGGCCGGTCGACGGCGACGAGCGGGGCGACGGGGGCGGTCACGGGCTTCGCCTTCGCCGTCCGGGTGTGGGTGCGGACGACGACGTGCTTCCGCGGATGGGTGGCACCGGCGGCGAACGCGGTGAACACGACGCTGAGCGCCGCGCCGCCCGCGACTGCTGCGGCGGTCGCACGCCGTACGCGTGCGACCGCCGCGTCGCGCACCGCTACCGCACGCCTCACGTCAGAGGTCATGCGCACAGCGTTCCGCGGGCGCATGAGGCCGCGATGAGCAGGTACTTCGCGTGAGCTAAGAGACGGCGCGGGGCAGAGAGAGCCAGACGTCGGAGCCGCCGCCGCGGCGGTTCGCGAGGTGCGCGTCGCCGCCGTGGGCGCGGGCGATCAGGTCGACGATCGCGAGGCCGAGCCCCGCCCCGCCCGACGTCCGCGCCTCGTCCGCGCGCGTGAAGCGGTCGAACGCGCGCGACACGAACTCCTCCGGGAACCCGCGTCCCTCGTCGGTCACGTGCAGCTCGACGCGGCCGTCGATCGTGCGGGAGCTGAGGGTGACGACGCCGTCCCCATGCTCGAAGGCATTCGCGACGAGGTTCCCGAGCGCCTGCTCGACACGCGTCGCGTCGGCCAGCACGGCGCCCTCGCCCGCGGCGAGGACGACGGGGCGCCCGAGGACGGCGAACCGGTCGCGCACGCGTGTGAGGAGCGGCTCGACGTCGAGGTGCTCGGGCCGCACGGGCAACCGCCCCTGGTCGGAGCGCGCGAGCAGCAGCAGGTCCTCGGCGAGGCGCGACAACCGGTCGGTCTCCTCCGCGGCCGAGCGCACGGTCGCCTCGAGCTCCGCACGCGACCGCGGACGGCGTAGCGCGAGCTCGAGCTCCGCGCGGAGCAGGGCGAGCGGCGTGCGCAGCTCGTGGCTCGCGTCGGCGACGAAGCGACGCTCGTGCTCGAACGCCGACTCGAGGCGGCCGAGCATGTCGTTCAGCGTCTCCGCGAGCGCCCGGATCTCGTCCTTCGCCGGCGGCACGGGCAGGCGGCGGCCCGGCTCGTCGGCGCTCACGGCGGCGGCGCGGCGGCGCATCGCCTCGACCGGGCGGAGCGCCGCCCCCGCGACCCAGAACCCGGCGAGCACCGCGAGCAGCAGCGCGACGGGTGCGGCGATCAGGTACTCGCGCGCGAGATGGTGCAGCGTCTCCTCCCGTGCGCGCAGGGAGCGTCCGACGATGATCGTGCGTGCGGCGCCCGCAATGCGGACGTTCGCGACGCGGAACCGCCAGTGGCCTTCGAAGCCCGGGATCCGGCTCGTGAAGCGGGGCGCCTGCGGCGCGATCCGCGGCAGCGTCACGGGCTGTGCGACGACGACGTGCCCGTCGCCCGCGAGCAGCTCGGCGACGGTCGCGCCGTCGGTCGCGTCCTGGTCGACGAGGGTGCGCCCGCCCTCGGCGTTGCCGCGCACCTCGGCGATCTGCGCGCCCAGGTTGGCGTCGATCGTCGCGAGCGTCGCCGCTCCGACGCGCAGGTAGACGAACACGCCCATCGCCCCCAGCACCACCGCCACCGCGACCGCGAACGGGAGCGTCAGCCGGACGCGGAGCGGGATGCGGTTCACCCGTCGTCCTCGCGCAGGCGATAGCCGACGCCGCGCACCGTCTCGATGGAGGCGCGGCCGAACGGCCGGTCGATCTTCTCGCGCAGGTAGCGCATGTAGACGTCGACGATGTTCGAGCGGCTCTCGAAGGACATGTCCCACCCGCCGCTCAGGATCTGCGACCGCGTCAGCACCTGGCCGGAGTGGCGCATCAACAGCTCGAGCAGCGTGAACTCGCGCGCCGAGAGCGTCAGCTCGGTGTCGCCGCGCCACGCGCGGTGCGCAGCGGGGTCGACGCGCAGGTCGCCGACGGTGAGGACGGCGGGCCGCTCGACGGGGCCGCGACGCACGATCGCGCGCAGCCGCGCCAGGAGCTCGTCGATCGAGAACGGCTTCGTCAGGTAGTCGTCCGCTCCGGCGTCGAGCCCGCCGACGCGGTCGTGCACCGCGTCCCGCGCGGTGAGCATCAGGACCGGCGTCCACACGCTGTCGCGGCGCAGCCGGCGGACGACCTCGAGCCCGTCGACGCCGGGCAGCATCACGTCGAGGACGATCGCGTCGTACGGCGCGGCCTGCGCCATCCACAGCGCGTCCTCCCCTCGGCCGGCGACGTCCGCGGCGTGCCCGTCCTCGCGAAGCGCACGCTGGATCAGGCCGGCCATCTTCGGCTCGTCGTCGACGACGAGGATCTTCACGGGACGATCGTGCCACCCCGGCGCCCGTGCCGCGATGTGGTTTTCACCGCTCTCTCATCGCCGCGCGGATCAGGTACACCACAGGCATGGTCGTCGCCGTCGACGCGATCCGGTTCCACACGATGGGGCTCGCCGGCCGCGAGCCGCTGATCCTGATGCTCGCCGCGTCGCTGCTCACGTTCGCGACGACGCGCGCCTACACGCGTCTCGCGCGCCGCCACAGCTGGCGCAGCGGCCGGGTCGGCGACATCCACCTCCACCACCTCGTCGTCGGCAATGCCCTGATCCTCGCGTGCGGGATGTTCGAGCTCGCGTTCCAGCCGCGCGACATCGGCCTCGACGTGCTTGCCGTCGGGTTCGGGATCGGTGCCGCCTTCGTGCTCGACGAGTGGGCGCTGACGGTGCACCTGCGCGACGTGTACTGGACGCCGGAAGGCCGCCACTCGATCGAGATGAGCATCGTCTGGTCGCTGCTCGGCCTCCTGCTCCTGACCGGCGTCTCGCCGTTCGGGATCCACGACGGCACCGAGGTGCCGCGCGCCGTCGGGTTCGCGATCGTCATCGTCAACATCTGCCTGTCGGTCGTCACGTGCCTGAAGGGCAAGCTGACGCTCGGCCTCCTCAGCGTGTTCCTGCCCCCGGTCGGCATCGTCGCCGCCTGGCGGCTCGCGCGGCCCGGTTCCGTGTGGGCGCAGCTCTTCTACGACGACCGGCGGAAGGCGCGCGCCCGCGCGCGCTTCGACGCGGAGACGTCGCGGGTCGAGGCGCTGCGCCACGCCTTCGCCGACCTCCTCGGCGGCAGCCACCGGGCTGCCTGACGCCCGCGGCTTCTTCGGGGACTTCCCCGATACCCGCCGCGTCGCCGCGAGGGACGATCCGGTCGACCCTCGAAGACGTCCGAAGGAGCCCGCAGATGAAGAACGTCCTGATCATGGGCGCGGGCGGCCGCGACTTCCACAACTTCAACGTCGTCTACCGGACCGACCCGCTCGTGAACGTGGTCGCGTTCACGGCGACGCAGATCCCCGGAATCGCGGACCGCGTCTACCCGGCGTCCCTCGCCGGCCCCAGGTACCCGGCCGGGATCCCGATCCGGCCCGAGGACGAGCTCACGGAGATCGTGCGCCGCGAGCACGTCGACGAAGTCGTCTTCAGCTACTCCGACGTGCGGCACGAGACGGTGATGCACAAGGCCTCGATCGCGATGGCGGCGGGCGCCGACTTCAAGCTGCTCGGCCCGCGCTCGACGATGCTGAGGTCGACGAAGCCCGTTGTCGCCGTCTGCGCCGTGCGCACCGGATGCGGCAAGAGCCAGACGAGCCGGAAGGTCGCGCAGTCGCTCCTCGCGAGCGGGCTGCGGGTCGCGCTCGTCCGTCACCCGATGCCGTACGGCGACCTCGAGGAGATGCGCGTGCAGCGCTTCGACAGCCTCGGGACGATCGACGCGGCTCGGCCGACGGTCGAGGAGCGCGAGGAGTACGAGGAGCCTGTGCGGATGGGGCTCGTGATCTACGCCGGCGTCGACTACGAGGCGATCCTCCGCGCGGCGGAGCAGGAAGCCGACGTCATCGTCTGGGACGGCGGCAACAACGATGCCCCGTTCTACGCGCCCGACCTGCTGATCGTCGTCGCCGACCCGCTGCGGCCCGGACACGAGCTGCGCTACCACCCCGGAGAGCTCAACCTCCGGCTCGCCGACGTCGTCGTCGTGAACAAGACGGACACGGCCAAGGCGGAGGACGTCGAAGCGGTCGTGCGCAACGTCGAGGCGACGAACCCGATGGCGACCGTCGTGTACGCGGAGTCCCCGCCCGTGCTCGAGCCCGGCGCGGATCTGGCCGGAAAGCGCGTGCTCGTCGTCGACGACGGCCCGACGCTGACCCACGGCGAGATGCCGTTCGGGGCCGGCCTCGTCGCGGCGCGCAACGCCGGCGCCGCCACGATCGTCGACCCCCGGCCGTTCGCCGTGGGCTCGATCGCGGACACCCTGGCGCAGTGGCCGCAGCTCCAGAACGTGCTGCCGGCGATGGGCTACGACGACGCGCAGCTCACCGATCTCGCACGGACGATCGACAACGTCGAGTGCGACGTCGTCGTGACGGGCACACCGATCGACCTCGGTCGGCTGATCACGACGCGACATCCGATCAGGCACGTCGTGTACGCCCTCCAGGAGGTTGGCTCGCCGACGATCGACGACGTCGTCGCGCCGATCGTGGGCCGCGCGCAGAAGGAGACGGAGGTGGCGAGATGAGCACCCTCACGCAAGCGCGGTCGTTCCGGCGCGTCGCGGATCTCGACGCGGAGGCGCTCGCGCGCCTGCTCGCGCGTGCCGCGGAGCTCAAGCACGACGACTCCGCGCATGCCGATGCTCTCCGTGGCCGCGTCGTCGCGTGCATCTTCGAGAAGCCGTCCACGCGCACGCGCGTGTCGTTCGCCGCGGCGGCCGCGCGACTCGGCGCGACGCCCGTGTCGCTCTCGCCGCAGGAGCTGCAGATCGGCCGTGGTGAGTCGATCGCGGACACGGCGCGGTCGCTTTCCGGGTACTGCGCGGCGATCGTCATCCGCACGTTCGCGCAGCGGACCGTCGACGAGCTCGCCGCTTGGGCCACCGTGCCCGTCGTGAACGCGCTGTCGAACGAGCACCACCCGTGCCAGGCGCTCGCCGACCTGCTGACGATCGCGGAGACGTTCGGCGGGTTCGAGAGCCGCCGGCTTGCGTTCGTCGGCGACGGAGGAGACAACGTCGCGCACTCGCTGCTCGAGGGCTGCGCGCTCGCGGGGCTCGACCTCACGATCGCGTGCCCGACGGAGTACCGGCCGCACGCGGACGTGCTCGCGGACGCGCACCGCCTCGCGGAGCAGACGGGGGCGCGGCTCGACGTGGTGCACGACCCGCGTGACGCGGTCTCCGGCGCCGACGCCGTCTACGCCGACGTCTGGGCGTCGATGGGCGAGGAGGCCGAGCACGAGCGGCGCAGGCGCATCCTCGCTCCGTTCCAGGTGACGGAGTCGTTGCTGCGCCTCGCACAGAGCGACGCGATCTTCCTGCATTGCCTGCCCGCGAAGCGCGGCGAGGAGGTCGCGGCTGCCGTGATCGACGGCCCGCAGAGCATGGTCTGGGAGCAGTCGGCGAACCGCCTGCCGACGGAGCAGGCGCTCCTGCTCACGCTGACGGAGAAGGGAGTGTGATGTCCATCATCGAGATCACCGGCCGGACGGTCGGCAACGCACCGAGGCGGGGCGAGATCGTCGAGATCCTCGGCGACTCCGCGCGCCCGCACTACCGCGTCCAGTGGGAGGACGGGCACGTGTCGACGTTGTTCCCCGGGTCAGACGTGCGGATCATCCCGCCGCCGGTCTCGGAGCGCGAGCTGCGCGCGTGCCACGGCTACACGGTCGACTCGGCAGAGGGCCACGTCGGGTCGGTGCTGCACGTCCGCAAGGCCAAGGGCGGGCTCGAGCTGCACGTCGCGACGCCCCAGGGCGTGGTGCGCGTGCCGCAGGCGTCGATCAGGCACTTCGACCCGCACACGAAGCGGATCGCGGTCGTCCTCGGCTGATTCACGGGGCGTTGCGCCGGCGGGGTTCGTCGCCCCGCCGGCGCCGGCGAGCAAGAGCGAAGGTCTCGTCGGCGCTTACACGGCGGCGGAGGAGCAGGGCGCGCTCCTGGCGAGCGTCGCAGCGAGAAGCTCGACGAACCGCCGGGCGTCGGCGTCGAACGCGACGTCGGCGTTCGGCGGCGTCGCGGCGTGCGTCCGCGTGTCCATCACCGTGCGTCCGACCGTGAGCGCGCCCTGCGTCTCGACGCGAACGTGGAGCGGCCGCGTCGCGATCACGCCGCGGTCGACGAGGAAGGCGGTGCAGACGGCGTCGTGCACGGGGGCGGCGTCGGACGCGGCGACGCGGTGGCCGCTCGAGTACGCGTCGATCCGCCTCCCGATGAACCGCGCGGCCGCCGCCCCCGCGGGCGTCCCGAGCGCGTCGAGCGCCGCCACGTCGTCACGGGTGACGAGCGCCCTGTGCGTCGCGTCGAGCGGGACGAGCGTCAGGCGTTCGAAGCCCGCGGTGAGCACCATGTCCGCCGCCTCCGGATCGGCCCAGATGTTGAACTCGGCCGACGGAGTCGTGTTGCCGACGTCGTGGCCGCCGCCCATGATCACGACCTCGTGCACCGCCTCGGCGAGCCTCGGCTCGATCGCGAGGGCGGCGCCGATGTTCGACAGCGGGCCGACGGGAACGAGCGCGATCTGCTCCGTCGTCGCGCGGAGCGTCTCGACGAGGAACTCGACGGCGCCCACGTCGCTCGCCCGGGACGTCGGCGGCGGGATCGGCAGCTCGAGCCCGTGCATGTCCTGCGCCGAGCCGGAGCCGTAGTCCTTGCGGCCGGGGAAGTCGTGCCGCACGAGCGGCCGGGCGAGACCGCGGTGCACCGGCACGTCGCTGCGGCCGATGAAGTCGAGCACGCGCAGGGTGTTGTCGGTCGTGTTCTCGACGGGCACGTTGCCGTTCACCGTCGTCACGCCGACGAGCTCGAGGTCGGGATGGAGGGCCGCGAACATGATCGCGACGGCGTCGTCGGTGCCGGTGTCGACGTCGAGGATCAGCTTCTTCGGCACCGTCCGAGCGTAGCGGGCAGGATGCACGCTCGAATGTGGGAGCCTCAGACCGATCTCGACGCCGCCGCCGCGCTCGGCGACGTCCTCCGCGACGTCGGCTACGACGACGACGCGATCGAGGAGCTGCTCGGCGAGGACGGGATCGCCGCCGACCTCGCGGACTCGGTCCCCTACGCCCTTCGTCTGCCGGACGACGAGCTCGGCGACGTCATGCGCCTGTTCCTGCTCAACCGCCCGGTCGGCTCCGCGCGCTTCGCGGGCGCGCGGGAGGCGGTGCGGCTCGGCCTCGTCGTCGAGAGCGACGGGATGCTCGTCCCGCGCGCGCGGATCGTGCCGACCGAGGGCATCTACCTGACGTTCGACACCTTCTCGCGCGGCGAGGACGACCCGGAGGGCTGGGTGGCGAGCTTCTCGCCGACGGCGTACTGGCTCGCGTCGATCACGCCGCGCCGGCGCGTCGAGCGCGCGCTCGACATCGGCACCGGGAACGGCGCGCACGCGCTGCTCGCGGCGGCGCACGCCGACCGCGTGATCGCGACGGACGTCAACGCCCGCGCGCTCGCGTTCACGGAGATCTCCGCGGCGCTCAACGGGATCGACAACGTCGAGACGCGGCTCGGATCGTTCTTCGACCCCGTCGCCGGCGAGACGTTCGGCCTCATCACCTGCAACGCGCCGTACGTCATCTCGCCGGAGCGGAAGTGGCAGTACCGCGACGCGGGGCTGCCCGGCGACGAGGTGTCGCGCCTCGTCGTGACGGAGGCGGCGCGGCACCTCGACGACGGTGGCTTCGGGGCCATGCTGGTCTCCTGGCTCGCAGAGGACGAGGACGCGCCCGACGAGCACGTGCACGAGTGGCTCGAGGGGAGCGGGTGCGACGCGTGGATCCTGGGCCTCAGCGGCTCGGACCCGATCGACCACGCCGCCGGGTGGAGCGAGCACCTCGGGACGGATCCCGACGCGTACGCGCAGACGATCGACGAATGGACGCGCTACTTCGAGGGCCTCGGCGCCGAGTGGATCAGCGAGGGCGGCGTCGTCATGCACAAGCGGGCCGGCGACCACCACATCGTGCGCGCCGACGGCATCGACGAGGACGAGCTCGAGTTCGCGAGCGACCAGATCGAGCGGGTCTTCGCGGCGCTCGAGGCGATCGCGACGGAGGGACTCGACGCGACGTTGGGGCGGCGGATGCGGCTGGCCGCGGAGGCGCGGTTCGACCAGGAGCTCGACCGCACCGGTTCCGTCACCTCGACGGTGCTCGTGCTCGACGAGGGCACGTGCCCGGACTTCGAGATCGACGTCGAGACGGCCGAGGTGCTGACGGCGCTCGACGGCGCGACCACGCTCGACCAGGCGGTGCAGCGCGTCGCGCGCCGCGAGGAGCTGTCGAAGCGTGACGCGGCAGAGCTCCGTGCCGACGTCCGCCGCCTCGCGCGCGACCTGCTCGAGAACGGCGTGCTCGAGCTTCTGTGACGACGTCGGACGTCTACGACGCGCACCCAGATGCGGAGGTCTGCGAGCTGCAGCTGCGCTCGTTCGGCGGTGTCGTGTCGTTCTCGGGCCGCATCGCGACCGTCCGCTGCCTCGAGGACAACGTGCTCGTCAAGCGGCTGGTCTCGGAGCCCGGCGAGGGACGCGTGCTCGTCGTCGACGGCGGCGGCTCGCTGCGGTGCGCGCTCGTCGGCGACAACGTCGCGGGAACCGCGCTCGCGAACGGCTGGGCCGGCCTCGTGCTGAACGCCTGCGTGCGCGATGTCGCCGCCCTGCGCGGCCTGCAGATCGGGATCAAGGCGATCGGCACGTGCCCGCGGCCGAGCGGCAAGACGGGGAGCGGCGACGTCGACGTGCCCGTGCGGTTCGGGAACGCGACGTTCACGCCGGGCGCGCTGCTGCATGCGGACGACGACGGCGTCGTCGTCCTCGCTTGACACGACGGGTAGCGTCGCGCGCGTGACGTGGATCGCTATTCCGCTCGCGGTGGCGACGGGCATCTCGACGTTCCTCGGCGGCATCGTCGCGTTCAAGCTGCGCGACGAGCTCGCGACCGTGATCGCCTTCACGGGCGGGATCGTCGTCGCCGTCGCTCTGTTCGACGTCCTGCCGGAGGCGATCTCGCTCGTCCACTCCCCGCGCCGCCTGACGGCGGTGATCGGTCTCGGGTTCATCGGGTTCTTCCTCGTCGAGCGCGTCCTCGTGCTCCACCACCGCGACGAGCCGGAGCAGGCGCGGGCGCACGCGCGGGTCGGCGTGCTCGGAGCTGCCGGCCTCTCGTTGCACAGCTTCCTCGACGGCCTCGGCATCGGCCTCGCCTTCCACGTCAGCACCGCGACCGGCCTGCTCGTGTTCCTCGCCGTCGTGAGCCACGACTTCGCCGACGGGATGAACACGGTCAGCTTCGTCCTCCGCCAGTCGAACGACGGCAGAAGCGCGCTGCGATGGCTCGAGGTCGACGCCGCCGCGCCGGTCGTCGGCGCGATCGTCGGAGCGTCGATCGGGATCTCCGACCGTCACCTCGGCTACGTGCTCGCCGCGTACGTCGGCTTCTTCCTCTTCATCGGCGCCACCGACCTGCTGCCGGAGGCGCACAGCCATCCGTCGTGGCGGCGCGTCGGCCTGACGGTCACCGGCTTCGTCGCGACCTTCGTGATCGCGACGATCGCGGCTCGCTGAGCTACTGGACGGCGGGGAAGCCCGGCGTCGAGAGCACGCGGCCGTCCGCGAGGATCGTCATCGCCTCGTAGCCGCCACCGAGGCGCGCGGTCCACGTCGGCCCTTCGAGCCCCATCGCGAACGCGGCCGTCGCATACGCGTCCGCCGTGGCGAGCTCCGGCCCCGTGATCGTCACGGAGAGCACGCCGAGGGGCCGCGCACGCGTGTGCGGGTCGACGACGTGAGCGCCGCGCTCGTACTCGCCGGACGTCGCGATCGCGAGCTCGTCCGTCTCGACCACCTTCGCGACCTTGTCCCGCTCGAGCGGATGCTGGATGCCGACGCGCCACGGGCCGCCGCGCACCACCATGTCGCCGCCGGCGTTGACGGCATAGCGGCGGACACCTGCCTCGTCGAGGATCGACGCGGCCCGGTCGACGGCCCAGCCCTTCACGAGCCCCGACGGGTCGAGCTCGCCGGACGCGTACGCGTCGAAGTAGCCGGCCGTCTCGTCGCGGAGCGCCGCGCACCGCTCGAGCACCTCGCGCACGTCGCGATGCACGTCCTCGAGCGCGAGCTCGCCGCGCGCGAGCCGCGACACCTCGCTTTCCGCCTTGTAGGTGCTGAACCGCGCGTCGACCTCTTCGAACCAGCCGAACACGCGGTCCAGCACCTCCGGGGAGGCGTCGTCGTCGACCTCGACGACGATCGGCATCCCCATGACGTGCTCGACGCGGGTCACTACCACTGCTTCGCGGCGATGATCGCCGACTGCAGCGACGACTCGAAGCCGTAGCTCGTGGCCGTCGCGCCGGACACCATCTGGATCCCGGTGCTCTGCGCCTGCAGCGTCTCCTGGATCAGGATCGGGAGCGCCTGCTGGTTGATGAACACCGAGCGGTCCGTGTGGTCCGGGTACGTGGGCACCGCCACCTTCGTGATCCGCCGCGCCACCGTCTTCTTCCTCGTCGAGAGCACCGTCGTCGTCGTCTTCTTGACGATGATCGTGACGACGACGTCGCCCCAGCGGTCGGCGGGCCCCGCCACTCCGGTGAACGACTTGGTCGCGATGACGACCTTCTTCTTCGGAACCGTCTTCGTCGCCTTGACGGCGGCGAGCGCTTCGACATTCGGCACCGCGAGCGCGGTCACCGTCATTCCGACCAGGATGGCCTTCTTCATCGTGCTCCTTTCCCTCAGGCGAGTGCGAATCGTTCTACGTGCAGATGAGAGCGCGGCACGTTCGCCGCACGGATGCTTCGCTCGAGCGCCGTCGTCATGCCTGACGGGCCGCAGACGTAGACGTCGCGCTCGGCGACGTCCGGGACGAGCTCGACGAGATGCGCCGGCGACAGGAGGCGCGCTCCTTCCTCGGTGCGGTGGTCGCCGACGACGTAGTGGACGACGACGCCGCGCCGCGCGGCGATCGCGTCGAGCTCGCGCCGCAGCACGAGGTCGGCCTGGGCGAGCGCCCGGTAGACGACGATCACGTCGCCGCGGATCGTCTCGAGCAGCGCGCGCACCGGCGTGATCCCGATTCCCCCGGCGACGAGCAGCGCCTTCTCGGAGCGACGCGAGCGGTCGGTGAACGTGCCCATCGGCCCCTCCGCGAGCACGAGCGTTCCGGGCCGCACGCCGGCGAGCTTCGCGGAGTGGTCGCCGAGCGCCTTCACCGTGATCCGCAGCGACCGCCCGTCGGGCGCCTCCGACAGCGAGTACGGATGCGCGGTCCACCAGCGGTGGCGGTCGAGGAACCGCCACAGGAAGAACTGCCCGGGCTCGGCATGCAGCCGTTCGAGCCGCCGGCCGGCGATGCGGACCGACACCACTCCCGGCGCTTCCTCGACGACCTCGGCGACGCGCAGGCGATAGCGCGCAAGCGAGGCGAGCGGCAGCAGGACGCGGAAGCCGACGACGAGGACGATCGCGGCGACGTACAGCGCGCGCCAGTACGTGGCGGCCGTGCGGTCGAGCACGAGCTCGTTGCCGGTCGGGATCTCGTGGAACCACGCGAGCGCGATGCCCGCGTACGCGAGCAGGTGCACGGCGTACCACCACTCGTACGGCAGCTTCCGCCGGGCGATCACGTACGAGCTCGCGCCGACGCCGACGAAGAACGCGGTGCCGATCGTCGCCGTGATCATCCCCGGGTAGATCCCGCCGCCGAGCATGGTCGAGATCTCCTTGCCGAGCGAGTACTTGTCCGCGAGCGCGTAGCCCCAGATCGTGAACACGACGTGCGCGATCACGAGGTCGACCGTCGCGTGGCCGTTCCAGCGGTGCCACCGCGTCAGGCGGTCGAACCCGATCGCACGCTCGAGCGCGGGGATGCGCGCGAGCAGCACGACCTGCACGAGCGCGAGGTACGCGCTCTGCAGCCCGGTGATGCGGCCGATCGACGTCAGCGCGTCGCCCGTCGTCTTCACACCGGTCACGTTGCCGCCGTGCCACCAGAGCCAGGTGATCGCCGCGGCGTTCGCGGCGATCACCGCGATGATCGCCCAGCCGGTGGCGCGGCGTGCGGCTATGACCGCGCCCCGAGCGTCGCCTGCAACGTCTGCATGCCGTTGTTCCGGCGAACCGTCAGCGTGATCTTGTCGCCCGGCTTGTGCGACGCGATCACCGCGCGCAGCTGCTCCGGCGAGGTCACCTGCGTGCTGTCGACGCCGGTGATCACGTCGCCGACCTTCACGCCCGCGTCGGCAGCGGCGCTGCCCTTCTCCACCACCGAGACGCGGACGCCGTCGGTCGCCGTCGCGGGAGTGACGCCGAGCAGCGCGTGCTGCACCTTCCCCGACGCGAGCAGCTGGCCGACGATCTGCTTCACGGTGTTCGACGGGACGGCGAACCCGACGCCGTCGTTGCCGCCGCCCTCGCTCTGGATCTGCGACGTGATCCCGATCACCCGGGCGTGCATGTCGAGGAGCGGCCCGCCCGAGTTGCCGTGGTTGATCGCAGCGTCCGTCTGGATCGCGCCGGCGATCGGCGTGTCGTCGGGCGCCGAGATCTCGCGCCCGAGCGCGCTGACGATCCCCGCCGTGACCGTGCCGTCGAGGCCGAACGGGTTGCCGATCGCGACGACGCCGTCGCCGACGGCGGCGGCGCTCGAGTCGCCGAGGGTCAGCGGCACGAGCTTCGAGGCCGGGGCGTTGACGTGGACGACGGCGACGTCGGTCGACGGGTCGGTGCCGACGATGGTCGCCTTGTAGGTCGAGCCGTCGGAGAATTTCACCGAGACGCCGGTTGCGCCGTCGACGACGTGCTCGTTCGTGAGGATGTCGCCGTTCGTGTCGTAGACGAAGCCGGTGCCCTCGGCCGACTGGCTGCCGTTCCCGCTCGGGAAGGAATTCTGCGACGTCGTGGTCGCGTCGATCTCGAC
>DATDNT010000113.1:0-66063 GCA_036518135.1 Gaiellaceae bacterium
TGGAGCTCGTCGATCTTGACGATCTTGTCGGCCTCCGCGAACGCGGCGTCGAGGTCGCCCCACTCGTAGACGCCGTGCCACATGAGGTTGCCGCCGGCGTCGTCATGGATCGTCGGCACGCCGTCGTCCTGGGCGTGCCGCGCGTCCGTGATCGCGGGCAGCGGCTCGTACTCGACCTCCACGAGCTCGGACGCGTCGCGCGCCGCTTCGCGCGTCTCCGCGACGACCGCGACGATGGGCTCGCCGACGTAGCGGACCTTCCCGACCGCGAGCGCGTAGTCCTTCACGTTCGCGCCGGGGACGGAGGAGATCTGGAAGAACGGGTCGGTGAGCGCCGCGACCTCCTCACCCGTGAGCGTGCCGTAGACACCCGGGTGCTCCTCGGCCTTCGACACGTCGAGCGCCGTGATGTGCGCGTGTGCGTACGGCGAGCGCACGAAGTGGATGTAGCCCATCCCGTGGCGCTTGACGTCGTCGACGAAGACGCCCTGGCCCTGGACGAGCCGGCGGTCCTCCTTGCGCGGGACGTTCTGCCCCGCCCACGTCTCCTGCTTCTGCTCTGTCCGTTCTTCGGTAACGGTGGTCATTCGGACGCCGCCTTCACCGCTTCGAAGATGTTCCAGTAGCCGGTGCAGCGGCAGATGTTGCCCTGAAGCGCCTTCTTGATGTCGTCGTCGGACGGGTGCGGGTTCGCGCGCAAGAGAGCGGTCGCGCTCATCAGCATCCCCGGCGTGCAGTACCCGCACTGCAGCGCATGGTGCGCGCTGAACGACTGCTGCAGCTTGTTCAGCTCGTCGCCCGCAGCGAGTCCCTCGACCGTCTCGATCGTTGCGCCGTCGGCCTGGACGGCGAGCATCATGCAGCTCTTCACGAGCGTTCCGTTCACGATCATCGAGCACGCACCGCAGTTGCCGGTGTCGCAGCCGATGTGGCTGCCGGTGAGGTCGAGGTCGTCGCGGACGAAGTGGATGAGCAGCTTGCGCGCCTCCACCTCGCGTTCGTAGGTCGTGCCGTTGATCGTGACGGAGATCCGACGGTCGGTCGAGACGGCGCTCGTCGACAAGGGCTAACTCCTCTGTGCGTGGGTCAAGGCGCGGAGCGCGAGGACCTCCGCCAGGTGGCGTCGGTACTCGCTCGAAGCGTGGACGTCCGACGGCGGCTCGAGGTTCGCGTCGCGGACCGCCGACCGCACGGCGTCCTCGTCGGCGGACGACGGCTGCAGGACGACCGGCACCGCGTCGACGCAGCCGAGCGCGATGCGCGTGTGGCCGTTGAGCGACGCGGCGGCGCTCACGATGCACGTGCCCTCGACGCCGAGCGTGACGGCCGCGAAGCCGTCGCGTCGTCCCGCGGGAACGCGGATCCGCGTCAGCAGCTCGCCGGGGCCGACGGCGGTCATGTAGACGCCGAGGAAGAACGCCTCGGCCGGCACCGTGCGCTGCCCCGCCGCGCCCTCGATCACGAAATCCGCGCCGAGCGCGGCGAGGAGCGGCGGCAGGTGATTCGTCGGGTCGTTCGTGCAGGCGTTGCCGCCGATCGTCCCGCGGTTCCGCACCTGGACGTCGGCGATCTGCGCGCACACCTCGCCGAGGATCGGACGGGCACGAGCCTCCGACGACGCCATGATCTCGGAGTACGTCGTCATCGCGCCGAGCTCGAGCGTCCCGTCCGCGCCGAGGTCGATCCCCTTCAGGTCGTCGAGCCCGCTCAGGTCGACGAGCGTGTCGGGCGAGCCCGCGCGGGCCTTCATCACGTTGATCAGCGTCTGGCCGCCGGCAAGCGCCCGCGCGCCGTCGTCTGCGGCGAGGATCTCGAGTGCTTCGGCGAGGGACGACGGCTTGGCGTAGGCGACCTCGCGGAGCAGCATCACTGCGTTTTATAAAATGTCACGGTTGCGGAATGCAAGTCCGTGCTACGGTCCACACCGACAGTTGAGCGAGTGTCGGTTGCGCTTTCGTGCTTCCTCTGCCCGTTCTTTCGTGGTGGAGGAGGTGTTTTGTATGGCAACCGGAACCGTCAAGTGGTTCAACGACGCGAAGGGGTACGGGTTCATCACCCCTGCCGACGGTGGCAAGGACGTGTTCGTCCACCACTCGTCGATCGTCGCCGAAGGATTCAAGTCGCTCGCCGAGGGCGCGAGCGTGCAGTTCGAGTCCGTGGACGGGGCGAAGGGCCCCGAGGCGAAGGACGTCGTCGCCGTTTAGTCGTAGCGGCGCGCGCGGGGGCGTTCGCGCCTCCGCGCGCGGTCGCGCGTGAGAGGAGCCTGATGGAAGGAACGATGATCTGGTTCAACCCCGCGAAGAAGCACGGCTTCATCCAGACCGACGAAGGCGAGCGCCTCCGCGTCGACGACGGCGGCTTCGAGTCCGGCCACGAGGTCGGCGACCGCTGCCGTGGAACGCGCGTGAGCTTCGAGCGTGTCGTCGAGGACGACGACCCGCGCGCCGTGCACGTGACGGTCCTCCCGGTGATGGCGGAGCGCCGCGCGCGCCTGCGGCGGGCGCGCTGATGGGACGGCGGTCTCCGGAGTCGATCGTGAAGCGCGCGCGGGAGCAGGCGCTCCGGGAGAAGCGCGAGCTCAAGCAGGCGAAGAAGGACGCGCGCGCCGAAGAGCGTCGGCGCGGCTCCGAGCCGGCCGAGCCGGCCGGCGAGCCCGAGGCGTGACGCGCTTCGAGGGCGGGAACTCGACCGACGACCTCGCGGAGCTCGACTACGAGCAGACGCTCGAGGCGCTTCTCGGCCTCATCGGCCGCCCGGTGCTCGTCCTGTTCTCGGGCGCCGACGGGTTGCCGTTCATCGCGGGCATCGTCTCCGGCCGCCTCGACCGCGGGGAGCCGGACGAGCGCCTGCAGGAAGTGCTCCTCCGCGCCGACGACGCCGCGGTCGAGACGCTCTTCTTCCACGTCGGGTCGCGCCAGAACGGTTTCGTGATCCGGCCCGACGAGTTCGCGCGCGGGTACTGGCGCGGGCCCGAGCAGCTCGTCGTCGAGCTCGGGTCGTCCGCTGTGACGGTGCTCGTCCGCGGCGACCTCGCCGAAGCGCTCGCCCGCTGATCAGGCGAGCAGCTCGCGGTGTTTCGCGAGCGCGGCGAGAACGGCATCGACGTCGTCCTCGTTGTTGTATGCGTGCGCCGAGATCCGGAGGTTCGAGTCGCGCTCCGACGTCACGATGAACTCCTCGGCGAGCGCCGCCACGAGCGTCGGCGCGTCGGTCGCGCGCACGCAGAGGAGCGCTCCGCGCCGTTCCTCCGCGCGCGGTGTGACGAGCGTCGCGCCGAGCTCGTCGACGCCGGCGATCAGCCGTTCGTTCAACCGATTGACGTGGGCGCGCGTCTCCGCGACGCCGATCTCGAGCATGAGCTCGATCCCGGCGATCCCGGCGTAGATCGCGGGCACGGGCGGCGTGCCCGACTGCCACCGGCGCGCGGTCGGCGACGGGGCGTAGCGCGTGTGATCCATGCGGAAGATGTCCTCGTCGGCGAACCAGCCCGTCTCCGTCGGCACGAGCTCCTGGGCGAGCCCCGGCCGCGTCCACAGGAACGCGAGACCGGCTGAGCCGAGGAGGTACTTCAGGACACCGCTTGCGAGCGCGTCGACCCCGAGCTCGGTGACGTCGAGCGGGTACGTGCCGGCCGCCTGGTAGGCGTCCAGGAGGACGAGCGCACCCTTCGCCTTCCCGAGCGCGGCGATCTCCTCGACGGGAAGGCGCGCGCCGTTGCGGTAACAGACAGCCGTGATCGAGACGACGGCGGTCCGCTCGTCGATCTCCTCCTCGACGCGCTCCGGCGGCACGACCACGACCTCGGCCCCGCGCAGCTGCTGCGCATGCCAGATCTGCCCGATCGTCGGGAACTCGTAGTCGGAGATCACCACCTTCGGGCGCTCCGCGAACGACACGGCCGATGCGAGAGCGCTCACGCCCGCCGACAGCGACGTCGTGACGGCGACGTCGTCCGGCTGCGCGTTCACGAGCCGCGCGAACGCGGCGCGCGCCGCCTCCGTGCGCTCGACCCAGTAGTCCCACGGCGCCCCGCGCTCGTCCCAGCCGTCGAGGTAGTCCGTGTACGCCGCGCGCACCGCATTCGACAGTGCGCCCTGCGAGCACGAGTTGATGTACGTCGTCGTCTCGAAGATCGGGAAGCGCGCGCGAACGTCAGCGTCCAAGGTACGCCTTCCGCAGGTCGTCGTTCTCGCGCAGGTCGGCGGCCTTGCCCTCGAGCACGAGCCGCCCCGTCGAGAGGACGTAGCCGCGGTCTGCGATCGAGAGCGAGACGTTCGCGTTCTGCTCGACGACGAGGATCGCGACGCCGGATTGGTGGACCTGCTGGATGATCTCGAAGTTGCGCTCGACGAGGATCGGCGCGAGCCCCATCGACGGCTCGTCCATCAGGAGCAGCTTCGGGCGCGACATCAATGCGCGGCCCATCGCCACCATCTGCTGCTCGCCGCCCGACAGCGTCCCCGCGAGCTGCGAGCGCCGTTCGTAGAGCAGCGGGAACAGCTCGTACACGCGGTCGAAGTCCTCCTTCGCGCCGCCGCCGCGAAGGTAGGCGCCCATCTCGAGGTTCTCGAGCACGGTCATCGGCGCGAACAGCCGCCGGTTCTCGGGAACGATCGCGATCCCGCGCGAGATGCGGTGGCTCGTCGGCCGCCGCGTCACGTCCTCGCCGTCGATCAGCACGGAGCCGTTCCGCGGTCGCACGATCCCGAGGATCGTCTTCAGCGTCGTCGACTTCCCCGACGCGTTGCCGCCGAGGAGGCACACGAGCTCGCCGCTCTGCACGTGGATCGAGAGACCCTGCAGGATGTGGATCTGCCCGTAGTACGTGTCGACGTTCTTCAGCTCGAGCAGGCTCACGGCTACTTCCGCGACATCGTGTTCAGGCCGAGGTACGCCTCGACGACCTTCTCGTCCGTGGCGACGGCGTCGAACGAGCCCTCGGCGATCTTGACTCCGTGGTCGAGCGCGATCACGCGGTCCGAGATCCCCTCGACGACGTGCATGTCGTGCTCGATCACGAGGATCGTGTAGCCGCCGCGCTCGCGCAGCTCGCCGATCAGCTCGGTGATCTCGTGCGTCTCCGCCGGGTTCATCCCCGCGGCCGGCTCGTCGAGCAGCAGGATGCGCGGGTTCGTCGCGGTCGCGCGCGCGATCTCGAGCCGGCGCCGGTTCGCGTACGACAGCGAGTAGGCGGGCTGATCCCAGCGGTAGCCCTTGAGGCGGTTGCCGAAGAACGCAAGCCTCTCCTCGGCGAGCTGCTCGATTGCGCGCTCCTCGCGGCGCATGCCCGGCGTGCGCAGCATCGAGCGGAAGACGCCGGCGCGCGTGTGACCGTACGCGGCGGCCATCACGTTCTCCTTCACCGACATGTTGAGGAAGAGCCGCAGCGTCTGGAACGTGCGGGAGATGCCGCGCCGCGAGATCTCGTGCGGCTCGAGCCCGGCGATGCTCTTCCCGTCGAGCAGGATGTCGCCCGTCTGGGGTCGGTAGATCCCCGTGATCAGGTTGAAGAGCGTCGTCTTGCCGGCGCCGTTGGGCCCGATCACCGAGACGATCTCGTTCTCGTCGACATGCAGGTCGAGCTCGTCCACGACCTTGAGGCCGCCGAACGCCAGCGACACGCCGCGAAGCTCGAGCAGAGGCATCAGATGATCTCCACCCTCCGCTCGCCGAGCAGCCCGTTCGGGCGCAGGATCATCAGCGCGATCAGGATCAGCCCGAGCACGATGTAGCGCGCGGGCTCGGGCTTCGACAGCATCACGTTCTCCCACACGAACGCGCTGAGGTAGATCGTCGGCACGAGCGCGACGAGGCGTGCGACGCCGCGCAGCATCGTGCACGCGAGCGCGGCCGCGATCACACCCACGTACGACACCGGCGGGATCCAGCTCGCGAGGTGCGCCGGCACGACGACCCAGTGCGCCACGAGCCCGGCCAGACCGCCCGCCTTGTCGCCGGCCGTCCAGCTCGCGTGGAGGCCGCCGCACAGCGCGTGGACGGCGAACCCGAAGACGACCGTCGACAGCGCGACCAGCGCGAGCGCGCGGGAACGCCGCGCGGCGAAGGCGAGCGCGACGACGAGGACGACGAAGAAGATCACGCGCGACTTCGACGCGTCGCGCAGCATCTCGAGGAGCGGCGCGATGATCACCGCGCCGGCGACGACGCCGGCCTGGCTGCCCGAGCCGCCGAGGATCACCATCGTGTAGATGGTGATCAGGAGGACGAAGTAGAACGTCAGCGGGAACACGCTCTGGGAGAGCGCCGCGAAGAGCGTCCCCGTCAGGGCCGCGACCGCAGCCCCGAACGAGAAGCTCATCAGCTTGAGCCAGTTGACCGTCATGCCCATCGCCTCGGCGGCGAGCGGGTCCTCGCGCTGCGACCGCCAGGCACGGCCGGTGCGCGACTCGTTCACGAAGCGGAGCGCAACGAAGACGACGGCGAAGAACCCGAGCGCCACGTACAGGTACGACACCGCGAACACGCCGCCGTGCTGGGCGGCGAGCTCGTGCCCGAACACGTGGAACGCGTCGACGTTGAGGATGCCGTTCGGGCCGCCGGTGATGTCGTGGCCGAAGGCGCTGTCGCCGTTCGTCGTCAGCGTCTGGAAGAGCTGCAGGAAGAAGAGCGTCACGATCGCGAGGTAGTCGCCCGACAGCCGCCGCGACGGCAGGCCGAGCAACAGGCCGGCGAGCGCGCCGACGGCGACGACGATCGGCACCGAGAGGATCGTCGGCAGGTGGTAGCCGAACTTGTCCGAGTCGAGGATCGCGTACGTGTACGCGCCGATCCCGTAGAACGCGACGTAGCCGAGGTCGAGGAGCCCGCCCCACCCGACGACGACGTTAAGGCCGAGCGCGAGGAGCATGTAGAGCACGGTGTCGAAGGCGACGCGCCGGACGTAGCCGCTCGACTCGAACACCGGCAGCAGCGAGAACGCCGCGATGAAGAGGACGAGCCACGCCCACCACGGGACGAGGCGCAATCTCCGCTCCAGCTCGCCGAGCGGCCCCTTGCGCATGATGCGGCGCTCGGCGTGACGGGCGACCCATTCGTCCTGCCCGACCGCGGGCCCTTCGTGCATTCCCTGGGGCGTCGAGTCCGTCATCAGACCTTACGAATGTCGGCTCGGCCGAGGAGCCCCTGCGGGCGGAAGATCATGAATGCGATCAGGATCGAGAACACGATCAGGTCGGACCACTTCGTCGAGATGTAGCCCTGCGAGTACGACTCGGCGCAGCCGAGGATGATCCCGCCGGCCATCGCGCCCGGGATCGAGCCGATCCCGCCGATCACGGCGGCCGTGAAGCCCTTGAGCCCCGCGATGAACCCGATCGACACCGTGGTCGGAACGCGCAGCGCGAAGAAGACGCCGGCGGCGCCCGCGAGCGCCGAGCCGAGCACGAACGTGAACACGATCACCTTGTCGATGTCGATCCCCATCATCGACGCAGCCTCGCGGTCGTACGACGTGGCGCGCATCGCCTTGCCCGTCCGAGTCTTGTTGACGAGGAACCACAGCGCGACCATCAGGACGAGCGCGGCCGCGATCGTGATGATCCGGAGCAGCGGCATGTGCACGTTGCCGATGTTGAACCCTTTCGTGTAGAGCACCGCGTTCTGGATGTCGAAGGTGTCGTAGTTGCGCGGCGTCGCTCCGAACAGCAGCTGCATCGAGTTCGCGAGGAAGAACGAGACGCCGAGCGCGCTGATCAGCGGCGCGATCCGCGGCGCGTCGCGCAGCGGCCGGTACGCGAACCGCTCGATGGCGACGCCGAGAACTGCGCACGCCCCCATCGCGGCGGCGGTGACGAGCGTGAGGAACAGCCAGAGCGGCACCTTCGGATTCGCGCCGCCGAGCACCTGGAAGACGCCGTAGCCGGCGAACGAGCCGACCATGAACACGTCACCGTGCGCGAAGTTGAGGAGCTTCAACACGCCGTAGACGAGGGTGTATCCGAGCGCGATCAGCGCGTACACGCTGCCGAGCGTGAGGGCGTCGATCGTGAGCTGGATGAAGAAGTCCACGTGTGCCTATACGTCAGGGGCGGCCCGTTTCGCCGGGCCGCCCCTGAACTGCCGTGTCGTCCTCGCCGGATCAGCCGACGAGCTTGTACGAGCCGTTCGACTGGATCTGGAAGATGTAGAACTTCGCGTTCAGCGGGTCGTTCGACTTCGTCGACCACTTGAAGCTCCCGCCGAGGATCCAGTTCTTGATCTGGACCTTCTTGACGCTGCGGAACACGGACAGCCGCGTCGCGGTGCCGTGGCCGGCCTTGCACGCCTTCGCGATCGCGTTCAGCGCGACCTGCGCGGCGCCGTAGGACGGCGGCCCGAACGAGCTGATCTGCCCGTTGCCGTTCGCCTTGCGCCACGCCTTGATGATCGACTGGTCGGACGCGATGCCGGTGATGTCGGGCGCGAAGTTCGACACGTACGAGCCCGGCTGCTTGAACTGCGCCGGGTCGTTCGAGCCGTCACCGCCGAACACCTTCGCCTTCTTGCCCTGCTCGATCAGCTGCTGGGCGAACGTCTGCGCGTCACCCGGCTTCTGGGTCGGGAAGAAGACGATGTCGGCGTCGCTCGGCACCTTCGTCACGTACGACGAGTAGTCGGTCGTCGTGTTCGACGCCGACAGGCGGATCGTCTGGACACCGGCCTTCTTCAGCGTCGTGTCGACGGCGGCCGCGAGGCCGGTCGAGTACGGCTCCTGGAAGTCCATGATCACGACCTTCTTGACGTGCAGGTTCTTGATCATGAAGTTCGCATCCGAGGGCCCCTGGATGTAGTCGCCCGGGACGACGCGGAAGAACGCGGGCGTCGCGTCCTTCGGGCTGCCCTGCGTGAGCGACGTGCGCGTCGCCGACGGCGAGATGTGCGCCATCTTCGCCTGGAAGTACGCCGCCGAGGACGCGGCGACGCCGCCGGACGTCGACGGACCGAGCACGATCAGCACGCTCGGGTCGCCGATGTACTTCTGCGCGAGCGCCTGCGCGGGCGCGGGCCCCTGCTCCACCGGGGTGTCGCCGAGCACGAACTTGACCTTCAGGTGCAACTGCGGCGCGATCTGCTGCACTGCGAGCTTCGCCCAGCTGCCCTGGATCGCGCCGAGGAAGCCGGCGCCGCCGGTGACCGGCGTGACGAGCGGCATCGTGATCTGCTTCTTGCAGTTGAACGCCGCCGACGCATACCGCTGCGCGGCGCTCTGACTGCTGCCCTGTGCGCTCGCCGCCACGACGGACGTGCCGAGCACGGCCAGGGCGAGCACGGTCGCCTTCTTCATCTACTTCATCCTCCTTGCCCGCGGGCCCTTCGGAATTCGGGGGGTCAAGCGCCTGGACGGCAATCCTCGCGTGACCTGACCACGGTGTCAATGATCAAATCTCGCGCGACGGCGTATGCTCGCGCGCATGCAGTACGCGCTCAGCGCCGCCGACCGGCCCGACGGCCGCCTCTTCGAGGTCGGCGTCTTCACCCAGCGGCTCGTCGAGCTGACGGGCGAAGGCGGCGGCGACGCGGCGGACGAGATCCTCTACGTCCTCGACGGCGGCGGGACGATCCGCGCCGCCGATGCCGACCACGCGCTGCGTCCCGGCGTCGCCGTGTTCGTCCCCGCCGGCACGCGCTGGTCGGCCGAGGGCGACGCCCGCGCGCTCTCGGTGCTCGTCCACGACCCCGATCCGGCGCACGCCCCGGACGTCGTCGACATGTCCGCGGCCGAGAAGGGCACGGCGACGGCCGGACGGCAGTTCGTCCTCGGCGCCGACTGCCCGTCCGCGACGCAGTTCATCGGCCTGATCCCGCCCGGCCGCGCGCCCGACCACTACCACGAGTACGACGAGGTGATCTACGTGCTCGAGGGCGAGGGCATCCTGGAGATCGGCGGCGAGCAGGCGCGGCTCGGTGCGGGCACGTGCGTCCACCTGCCGAGACGGCTCGTGCACTGTCTCGCGAACACCGGCGACTCCGAGCTGCGGGTGCTCGGCGTCTTCCGCCCGGCCGGCTCTCCCGCCGAGGCCTACTACCCCGACGGCACGCCCGCCGCCGTCCCGGAGGTGTCCAACTGATGCCGCGCATCGAGCGGACGGCCGACGTCGTCTGGGAAGGGAACGTCGCGCGCGGCTCGGGCCGGATCTCGGCCGGCACGGGGGCCTTCTCGGACCTCCCCTACTCGCTGCCGACGCGGATCGGACAGGCGGAGGGGAAGACGAGCCCCGAGGAGCTCCTCGCCGCCGCCCACGCCGGCTGCATCACGATGTCGCTCGCGGGCGAGCTCGCCCAGGCCGGCACGACGCCCGAGCGGCTCGAGGTCACCTGCCGGATCGTGATGGACGAGGTCGGCGACGAGGGCCACCAGATCGTCGCCTCCCACGTCACCGTCTCCGGCACCGACGACGACGCGGCGATCGAACGCGCCGATGCCGGGTGCCCCTTCTCGACGCTCCTCAGGAAGGCCGGAGCCGAGGTGACCGTCAGCAGACCCTGACGGCCACCCGCTCGACCGGGGCGCCGTCGCCGCATCGACGGTCGCCCGCATATAGAGACCCTTCGGGGCACCCAAAACCTGCAGGCCGGGTTCTGCGTTGTACAGATGTGGCGTCGCCTGAAGACACCGCACGACTGTACGAGGCGTACGGAGAGCAGCTCTTCCGGTTCTGCCAGTCCCGCCTGGGCTCGGCCGAGGAGGCCGAAGACGCGGTGCAGAACACGTTCATGCGCGTCCACCGCGCGCTGCAGAAGGGCGTCGAGCCCGAGTTCGAGGAGGCGTGGCTCTACCGCATCGCGGCGAACGTCTGCGCGTCACGCAGCGAGCTGACCGGCCGCCGCGCGCAGTGGCAGTCGGGCGAAGCCGTCGACGACGTCCAGGTCGCTGCGCCCGACCGCGACCCGGAAGCGGCCCGCGAGCTCGTCGCCGCGGTCGCGAAGATGCCGAAGAACCTCCGCGACGCGATCCTCCTCCGCGAATGGCAGGGGCTGAGCTACGCCGAGATCGCCGAGTCGCTCGACACGACCGTGCCCGCAGTCGAGACGCTCCTCTGGCGTGCGCGCAAGCACCTCGCGCGCACGCTGCGTCCGTTCCGGCGCGTCGGTCTGCTCGACGTGGCGGCACTCGCGGCGAAGCTCCGCGGGCTCGTCGCCGTCTCGGCGCCGGCGCAGATGGCGGTCGGCGCGGCGGCGCTCGCGGTCGGCGGCGTCGTCGCGGCCGACACGATCGCCGCCGACACGCACCGGTCGGCGACAGCCGTCGCCGACCGCACGACGATCGCCTACCCGCACGCGCGCGCACCGGAGCCGAGGCTCGCCGCCGCGCACACGGCGGTCGCGGCCGTCCCCGCGGCGCACCGGGTCGCGCGGCGCGCGGCGCCGACACACGTGGCGCCGATGCTCGTCGTCCTCCCGGGGCCGCACGTCCGTGCCGTGCCGGCCGTGGAACCTGCCGCGCCCGCGCCGGCCCCGGCGGCGCCGCCGCCCCAGGAAGCGGCGCTGACGCTGACCTCGCCGTCGCCGCAACCGGCGCAGACCGCGGTCTCGACGCCGAGGGTGAAGCTGGCGCTGCCGGCGCCGGTCGCGGCAGCGCTGCCGCCGGTCGAGGCGCCGGCCGTGACGGTGACCGCGCCCGCCTTGAGCGTGCCCGCCGTGACGGTGCCGGTGGTGACGACGCCGTCGGTCACCGTCCCGGTGCCGACGGTCACGCTTCCGTAGCGCGCACCTCGTCGCCGTGCTCGTCGAGGTCGGGCGGACGCCTGCGCACCGTCGCCGGCGTCAGCGAGAGGTGCGCGGGAAACGGGACCGTCCGGACGCCGCCCGTCTCGTCGACGACGCGCAACCCGAGCGAGTCCGCGAGCGAGAACGCCTCGGCGATCGTCTGCACCGGCCCGACCGGGATGTCGATCGCCTCCAGCCACTCGGCGCGCGTGCGCGTGCGCAGCCGCTCCTCGATGAGCGGGCGCAGCTCGTCGCGGTGCGCGACGCGCAGCTCGTTGGTCGCGAAGCGCGCGTCGGGCTCGAGACCGATCGCCGCGCAGAGCCGCGCGAACTGCGCGTCGTTCCCTGCGCAGATCATCAGCTCGCCGTCCGCGGCCGCGTACGTCGCGAACGGCTCGATGCTCGGGTGCACGTTGCCGAGAGCGCGCGGCGGCTCGCCGGTCGCGAGGTACCCCGTCGACTGGTTCGCGAGGAGCGCGAGGCTCGCGTGCAGCAGGTCGACCGTCACGCGCTGGCCGCGCCCCGAGTGCAGCGCCGCGAGCACGCCGATCGTCGCGTACAGCGCCGCGACCACGTCGGTCACCGCCACCCCCGTCTTCGACGGCACGCCAGGCGGTCCCGTGACGGACATGAGCCCGGAAAGCGCCTGGACGAGCGGGTCGTACCCTGGAAGCGCTGCGCCGTCCCCTTCGCCGAAGCCGCTGATCTCGCAGTGGATCACGCGCGGGTTCGCGCGCACGATCGTCTCGTGGTCGAGGCCGAAGCGCGCGAGGGCCCCGGGTAGGAAGTTCGAGACGACGACGTCCGCGCGTTCGCAGAGCCGACGCGCGAGCTCGAGGTCGGCCGGCTCTTTCAGGTCGAGCACGATCGACCGCTTGTTGCGGTTCGCCGTGTGGTGGTAGGCGGCGCGGCCCTGCGCGTCCGCGGGCGGCTTCCACCGGCGCGTGTCGTCGCCCTGCGGCGATTCGATCTTGATCACGTCGGCGCCCAGGTCGCCGAGCGTCATCGCGACGAGCGGGCCTGCGAGCACGCGCGACAGATCGACGACGCGCAGCCCCGCGAGCGGCTCGGTCATCTACAGCCGGCGCGCGCCGACGTACCCGTTGCCGAACGCGGACAGCGGCGTGATCTGGACGACGGTGCCCGTGTGCGGCGCGTGGATCATCGCCCCGCCGCCGACGTAGATCCCGACGTGGTTGAGGCCGTCGAAGAACACGAGGTCGCCGGGCTGGAGCTGGTCGCGCGAGACCGGCGTGCCCATCCCGTACTGCGCCGCAGCGTAGTGCGGAAGCTGGATCCCGATCTGCGCGTAGACGTACATGACGAGGCCCGAGCAGTCGAACCCGGACGGCGACGCGCCGCCCCAGACGTACGGGACGCCGAGGTAGCGCATCGCGATCTGCGCCGCTTCGGGATGCCCGACACCCGACGAGGGCGCGGGCGTCGGAGCCGGCGCAGGGGCAGGCGCCGGTGCGGGTGCCGTCGTCGTCGGCTCGGCGGGTTGCTCGGCCTGCGTCGGCGGCGGGGCGGCCGCCGTCGGCGCCTGCTCGGTCGTCGTCGCGGGCGCGGGCGCAGCAGTCTCCTTCTTGCGTTCGGCGGCGGCCGCGCGGGCGCGCGCCGCCTCCTCGCGCCTCGCCGCAGCCTCCGCCGCGGCGATCCGCGCGCGTGCCGCTGCGGCGGCCGCGGCCTGGCGCCGCGCTTCCTCGGCCTGCAGCTTCGATACCTCCGACTGCACCGATGCGAGCAGCCGCTTGCGCTCATCGAGCATCGAGCCGATGCGCGCGCGCTCGCGTGCGCGCTGCTGCACCGCGACCTCGCGCCGGCGCTCGAGGGCGGCCGTGCGTTGCGCCGCCGCGGCGTAGCGGTCGCGCGCCGCGGTCGTCTGCACGGCGAGTCGGTGGTCGGACGAGGCGACGGCGCGCGCGTCGTCGATACGCGCGAGCATGTCGTTGACGCTCGAGCTGCCGAAGAGGATGCCGATCGTGCTCGGATCGTCGTTCGACTCGTAGAGCGCGACGAGGCGCTTCTCGACGCGCATGATCGCGATGCGGCGCTGCCGCTCCGCGATGCCGAGCGTCCGCCGGTCCGACGCGAGCTGCTGCTTCGTCCGCTGGAGCTCGTACTGCGCGCCGTTGTACGCCTCGACGCTCGCCTCGAACGTCCGGTCGAGCGCGTTCACCTGTGCGAGCACGGCGGCCGCCTGCGCGCGCTTCGCCCGCAGCTGCTCCTTCGGCGACGCGGCCCGCAGGTCGCCGGCGAGCGCCGCGCTCAGGAGCACGGTGGCGATCAGCGCGTATGTCCGTGTCCGCCCCACGACAGTCGTCCTTCGTGCCAGGGCGACTGTAGTCCTGCAATCGCAAGGATTTTGTAAGGCGTCAGCAGATGCGCGGCAGCGGGTCGCCGACCATCATGTCGACGATGCGGCTGCCGCCGAAGGGCGTGTCGGCAAGGACGAGCGGCAGGTCGTCGCTGCGCACCTCGCCGATCAGCGCCGCCTGCGCGCCGAGGGGATGCGCGCGCAGCGCGGCGAGCGCGTCGTCCGCGGCCTCGGCCGAGACGACGGCGACGAGCTTCCCCTCGTTCGCGACGTACAGCGGATCGATGCCGAGGAGCTCGCAGGCCGCACGCACGTCGTCGCGCACCGGGATTGCGCGCTCGTCGAGGACGACGCTCGCGCCCGCGGCCGCGACGAGCTCGTTCAGCAGCGTGGCGAGGCCGCCGCGCGTCGGGTCGCGCATCCACCGCAGCTCGGCTCCGAAGCCGCAGAGGGCGGACGCCAGCTCGTGGACGGGAGCGGAGTCGCTCTCGACGTCGAACTCGAGCTGCAGGTTGCCGCGCGCGAGCATGACCGCGATCCCGTGCTCGGCGAGACCGCCGGAGAGAAGCACGCGATCGCCGGCGCGGACGCGCCGCGCGTCGAGCTCGACGCGCGGGTCGAGCAGCCCGACGCCCGCGGTCGTGACGTAGAGCCCGTCGGCCGCCCCGCGCTCGACGACCTTCGTGTCGCCGGCGGCGACCGCGACTCCCGCGCGCTCCGCCGCGCGGCCCATCGACCGCGTCAGCCCGCGCAGCTCGTCGAGCGGGAAGCCTTCCTCGAGCACGAAGCCCGCGGTGAGCGCGAGGGGCGTCGCACCCGACACGGCCAGATCGTTGACGGTTCCGTTGACTGCGAGCTCGCCGATGTCGCTGCCGGGGAAACGCAGCGGCCGCACCACGTACGAGTCGGTCGTGAACGCGAGGCGCGTCCCGTTCGCGGAAACGACAGCGGCGTCGTCGAGCGTCTCGAGCAGCGGGTTGCGGAGCTCCTCGAGGAACAGGCGCTCGACGAGCCGCCGCGACGCCTTGCCGCCCGCGCCGTCGGCCAGTGTCACGACGTCGCTCATGCGAGAACCTTGTGGCGGCCGTAGGCGTGGTACGCGGCGCAGGCGCCCTCGCTCGAGACCATGCACGTGCCGAGCGGGCGCTCGGGCGTGCAGGCGGTTCCGAAGACCTTGCACTCCCAGGGCTTCGCGCGGCCGCGCAGCACGTCGCCGCAGCGGCACGCCTTCGGATCCTCGATGCGCGCGCCGGGAACCTCGAACCTTCGCTCGGCATCCCAGTGCGCGTAGTCCTCCGCGATCCGGAGGCCGCTGCGCGGGATCGCGCCGAGACCGCGCCACTCGAAGTCGTCGCGCACCTCGAACACCTCCTCGAGCGCTGCGAGCGCGACGGTGTTCCCGGCCGGCCGCACGACGCGGCCGTACTGGTTCTCGACGCGAGCCGTGCCGGCGCGGAGCTGGCGCAGCAGCATGAGGACCGCCTGCAGGATGTCCGTCGGCTCGAACCCGGCGACGACGACCGGCCTCCCGTAATCCGCGGCCACGAACGTGTACGGGCTCGTGCCGATCACCGTCGACACGTGGCCGGGGCCCACGAAGCCGGCGATGTCGGTGTCCGGCGAGTCGAGGATCGCGCGCAGCGCCGGGCCGATCAGCACGTGGTTGCAGAACACGCTGAAGTTCTCGACGCCGAGCTCGCGTGCGCGCCGGAGGGTCAGCGCGGTCGCGGGTGCGGTCGTCTCGAAGCCGACGCCGAAGAAGACGACCTGCCGCTCCGGCTCGCGCACCGCGAGGGCGAGAGCGTCGAGCGGCGAGTAGACGATGCGGACGTCGGCGCCGCGCGCCTTCGCCTCGAGCAGCGAGCGGTGCCGTCCGCCGGGCACGCGCAGCATGTCGCCGAAGCTCGTGAACGTCACCTCGGGGTGCTCGGCCAGCGAGATGCCGTCATCGACGCGGCCCATCGGGATCACGCACACTGGGCAGCCGGGCCCGTGGACGAGCTCGACGTTCTCGGGGAGGAGCGCGTCGAGACCGTGGCGGTAGATCGCGTGGGTGTGACCGCCGCAGACCTCCATCAGCTTCACGTGCGGCAGCCCCGCCGCGACGTCGGCGAGCTCGACCGCGACCGCGCGCGCCGCCGCCGCATCCCGGTACTCGTCGACGAACCTCATGCCTCAGCCAGCTCCGCGTCGATGGCCTCGCCGAGCAGGGCGAGCGTCGCCTGCGCCTCCTCCTCGTCGATCGTGGCGAGCGCGAAGCCGACGTGCACGAGCACCCACTCCCCCGCTTCGACCTCCGGCGTGAACGCGACGCTCACGTCGCGGCGCACGCCGCCGAAGTCGACCTTGGCGAGCCCATCGCCGTCGAGCGTGAGCACCTGGCCGGGAATTCCTAGGCACATGCCGCGACCACCGCCTGCCCGTACGAGACGCCGCCGTCGTTCGCGGGGACGCGCTCGTGCTCGAGGACGCGGAACCCGTACGCCTCGAGGCGCCGCCGGGTCGCCTCCGAGAGGAGACGGTTCTGGAACGTGCCGCCGGACAGGACGACGGTCTCGCACGCGCCGCTCTCGGCGCACGCGGCTGCGGCGGCAAGCGCAAGCGTCTCGTGGAAGCCGCGCGCGACGTCCTCGGCCGCCTCACCGGAGCGGAGACGCGCCGCGCAGTCGGCGACGAGCGTCGTCGGGTTGCCGAAGCGCCACGTCCACGCGTCGCACCTGCCGCGCTCCGCGAGCCGCTCGAGCTCGATCGCGGCCTGCCCCTCGTACGACACGCGCTGGCGCACGCCGAGCAGCGCGGCGACCGCGTCGAACAGCCGCCCCGCGCCGGAGGAGAGCGGAGCATTCACGGTCAGGCTCGCGCGCACCTCCTCCCACCGCGGCCAAGGGACCGGCAGCCCCGCGCGCTCCAGGTGCAGCGCGGCGAGCCGCCACGGCTCGCGCACCGCCGCCTCGCCGCCCGGCAGCGGCACCGCGTCGAGGTGGCCGACGCGCGTGAACGCGTCGAGGCGTGCATGCAGCAGCTCGCCGCCCCACAGCGTGCCGTCGGTGCCGAAGCCGGTGCCGTCGAAGACGAGCGCGAGCGCCTCCTCCTCGCCGTGCTCGGCGAGGCACGCCGCGGCGTGCGCGTGGTGGTGCTGCACCTCGTGCACCGGCAGCCCCTGCTCGTGCGCCCACTTCGTCGAGAGGTACTCCGGATGCAGGTCGCACGCCACGACCTGCGGCTCGACGCCGAGCATCTCGAGGTAGAGCGCGAGGTCGTTCCGGAACGCCCGGTACGCGGCGGCGTTGTCGAGATCGCCGAGGTGCGGCGACAGGAACGCCTCGCGGCCGCGCGCGACGCAGAACGTCGCCTTCAGCTCCGGGCCGGCGGCGACGATCGGCGCGTGCGCCTCGACGGGCAGCGGCAGCGGCGACGGCGCGTAGCCGCGCGAGCGGCGGAGCACGCGGCCCCGCTCGACGACCGAATCCTCCGCTCGCCGGTGGATCGGCCGGTCGTGGCCGAGAAACGCGTCGGCGACGCCCGCGAGCCGCTCGCGCGCCTCGTCGTCGTCGACGACGATCGGCTCGTCGCTCAGGTTGCCGCTCGTCAGCACGAGCGGCCGGCGCAGGTCGTGCCAGAGAAGTTGATGCAGGGGCGTGTACGGAAGCAGCACGCCGAGTCGGGACGCACCCGGCGCGACCGACGGCGCGACGACCCACCGGTCGCGGCGGCGCAGGAGGACGATCGGCCGCGCGCTCGACTCGAGGAGCGCGCGCTCGTCGTCGCCGACGACGCAGATCGCGTCCGGTGCGCCCGTCATCAGCGCGAACGGCTTCTCCTCGCGACGCTTCCGCGCGCGCAGGCGCGCAACGGCCGCCTCGTCGCCGGCGTCGCAGGCGAGATGCCAGCCGCCGAGTCCCTTCACCGCGACGATGCCGCCGCAGGCGAGGAGCTCGACCGCCTCGCGCAGCGGCATCGACAGACGCGGGCCGCACGCCGGGCACGCAATCGGCTCCGCGTGGAAGCGGCGGTCGGACGGATCGTCGTACTCACGCCGGCAGTCGGCGCAGAGGGCGAAGCGGTCCATCGTCGTCCGCGCGCGGTCGTACGGGACGCCGCGCACGATCGTCAGCCGCGGGCCGCACTGGGTGCAGTTGAGGAACGGGTAGCGGTACCGCCGGTCGTCCGGGTCGGAGAGCTCGCGCAGGCAGTCGTCGCAGGTCGCGAGGTCGGGCGGGACGAGCGCCGTCGCGCCGACGCTCTCGCTCGCGCGGATCTCGAATCCGCGCGCGCCGGTGGCGCGAACGACCTCGGCGACGACGGACACGACGTGCGCCTGCGGCGGCGCCGCGAAGACGAGCTCGTCTGCGAACGCGTCGAGGGCGCCGCCGGTTCCCTCCACCTCGATCACGACGCCGTCGCCGTCGTTCAGCACGAAGCCGCCGAGCCCCCGGCCGGTCGCGATGCGGTGCACGAACGGCCTGAAGCCAACCCCTTGGACGACGCCGCGTGCGCGGATTCTGCGGCGCTCCACCGGAGGAACCACGGTCATGGGTCCACCGTCGCGGCCGCAGGTCGCCTCCGCATCAGCACGCGCGCGTGATTCGCTGCGCAAAAGCCGCAAGGTCGATCCGTTCGGCGACCGATGCCGCGGCCCGGGCGCGAGGCGAACGTGCAGTCGAGATGGCACAGGTGCTCGCCGCCGACGCGCTCGACACGCTCATCACCGCGCTGAGGGAGCACGGCTACCGCGTCGTCGGCCCGACGGTCTCGAACGGCGCGATCGTCTACGAGGAGATCGACGCCGCGGACGCGCTGCCCGTCGGCTTCACCGACGAGCAGGCGCCGGCGACCTACCGGCTGAAGCGCCGCGACGACGAGGCCGTCTTCGGCTACGCCGTCGGGCCGCACTCGTGGAAGCACGAGCTGCTGCCGCCGCGCGTGCGGCTGTGGCAGGCGAATCGCTCCGGCGAGGGCTTCGAGGTCGAGGATGTCGCCGGCAACGCCGTGCCGACCGCGTTCCTCGGCGTGCGCCCGTGCGAGCTGCAGGCGATCGCGATCCAGGATCGTGTGTTCCTCGACGGCCGCTACCGGGACGCCGACTACGCGGCCCGGCGCGCGCAGACGTTCGTCGTCGCCGTCGACTGCGGCGACCCGTCCGACCTCTGTTTCTGCGTCGACGCGGGCGGCGGCCCGCGCAGCGAGGGCGCGTTCGACATCGCGCTGACCGAGTTGCTCGAGGGCGAGCACCGGTTCATCGTCCGCACCGGGAGCGACGCCGGGCACGCGATCGCCGCACAGCTCCCGACGCGCGAGGCGACGGCCGACGACCTCGCCGCCGCCGACCGCGTGACGAAGACGGCTGCTGCGAAGATGCGCGGCCGCTTCGACGGCGAGGGCGTCCACGACCTCCTGCTCCGCAACCTCGAGAGCCCCGTGTGGGACGCGGTCGCCGAGCGCTGCCTGTCGTGTGGCAACTGCACGCTCGTGTGCCCCACGTGCTTCTGCACGCATGTGGAGGACGCCGCGTCGCTCGACGGCGAGTCGGCCGAGCGCACGCGCGTCTGGGACACGTGCTTCTCCGTGCAGTACGCCGAGATGCACGGCGGCAACACGCGGCCGGCGCCGCGGTCGCGCTACCGGCAATGGCTCACGCACAAGCTCGCGACGTGGGAGGACCAGTTCGGGACGTCGGGCTGCGTCGGGTGCGCCCGTTGCATCACCTGGTGCCCGGTGGGGATCGACATTCGCGCGGAGGTCGAGGCCGTCCGCGCCGAGGAGGCAACGCATGCGCACGCTTGACGCACTCATCACCGAGAGCCCGGTGTTCGCGGGGCTCGACGCAGACCAGCTGGAGCTGATCGCGGGCTGCGGCCGCAACGTCACGTTCGAAGCCGGCGAGCGGCTCTTCCGTGAAGGCGACCCGGCCGACACCTTCTTCCTGATCCGGCGCGGCATCGCCGCGCTCGACACCTACGTCCCGAACCGCGGCGCGCTGACCGTCGATACGGTCGGCCCCGGCGAGATCGCCGGCTGGTCGTGGCTCGTCCCGCCGTACAAGTGGCACTTCACGGGCCGCGCGGTCGAGCAGGTGCACGCGGTGGAGTTCGACGGCGCGTGCCTGCGCGGCAAGTGCGTGGACGACCCGGTGCTCGGCTACGACCTCGTCTCGCGCTTCGCAGGCGTGCTCGTCGAGCGTCTCCAGGCGACGCGCTTCCAGCTGATGGACGTCTATGGCGACGACAGTCGCTGAGCCCGCGCTCGAGCGCACGGCGATGACGCCGCTGCCGTACCGCGTCACGCGGAAGCGGCGCGAGACGTCCGACGTCTGGACGCTCGAGCTCGAGCCCGTGCACGAGGCGATCGAGCCGATCGGGCCCGGCCAGTTCACGATGCTCTACGCGTTCGGCGTCGGCGAGGCGCCGATCTCGACGAGCGGCAAGTCGGGACGCAACTACCCGCTCGTGCACACGATCCGCGAGGCCGGCGCGGTCACGCGCGCGCTCTGCGCGAAGAGCCCGGGCGACGTGGTCGGCGTGCGCGGCCCCTTCGGCAACACGTGGCCGCTCGACGAAGCGCGCGGGAAGGACGTCGTCGTCATGGCCGGCGGGATCGGGCTACCGCCGCTTCGCCCCGCGATCTACGACGTGCTCGCCCACCGCGACGAGTTCGGGCGGCTGCTGCTCCTCTACGGCGGACGCACGCCGGCGGACCTGCTCTATCCGACCGAGCTCGCGCGCTGGCGCGAGCGGGGCGTCGCCGTCGACGTGATCGTGGACGCAGCAGGGCCCGAGTGGACCGGCCGCGTCGGCGTGGTCACGAAGCTCGTTCCGGGGGCGCACTTCGATCCCGAGAACGCCGTCGCGTTCGTCGTCGGCCCCGAGATCATGATGCGCTTCAGCGCGCAGGCGCTCGTCGCCCGCGGGCTGCCGGCCGACTGCATCTGGGCGTCGATGGAGCGCACGATGCGCTGCGGGATCGGGCTCTGCGGCCACTGCCAGCTCGGCCCGACGCTCGTCTGCCGTGACGGCGCGGTCTATCCGTGGCCGTACCTCGAACCCTTGCTGGGGGTGCCGGAGCTGTGACGAAGCCGAAGCTGTCCGTGTGGAAGTTCTCCTCGTGCGACGGGTGCCAGCTCTCGCTGCTCGACTGCGAGGACGAGCTGCTCGAGGTCGCGGGCGCCGTCGAGATCGCGTACTTCCTGGAGGCGACGAGCGCGACGGGGAAGGGCCCGTACGACCTCACGCTCGTCGAGGGCTCGATCACAACGCCGCACGACGCCGAGCGCATCCACGAGATCCGCCGCCAGTCGAAGGTGCTCGTGTCGATCGGAGCGTGCGCGACGACGGGCGGGATCCAGGCGCTCCGCAACTTCGCGCCGATCGGCGACTTCGTCTCCGCGGTCTACGCGACACCGCAGTACATCTCGACCCTGCGCACGTCCACGGCGATCGGCGACCACGTGACCGTCGATTTCGAGCTGCAGGGCTGCCCGATCAACAAGGCGCAGCTCCTCGAGGTCGTCGGCGCTCTGCTCGCCGGCCGCCGCCCGAACGTGCAGCGCCACAGCGTGTGCATCGAGTGCAAGCGCGCCGGGATCCCGTGCGTGATGGTCTCGCGCGGCGTGCCATGCCTCGGCCCCGTCACCCAGGCCGGCTGCGGCGCGCTCTGCCCGCTCTACGGCCGCGGCTGCTTCGCGTGCTTCGGCCCGAAGGAGCAGGCGAACACCGAGCCGCTCGCGGCCCATTGGCGAGAGCTCGGCGCCGACGACAAGCAGCTGTACCGCGCGTTCCGCGGCATCACCGCGAACGCGTTCCCCTTCCGCAGAGAGGCCGTGTTCCATGACCGGTAAGACGAGGGTCGTCCGCACCGACTATCTCGCCCGCGTCGAGGGTGAGGGCGGGATGCTCGTGAAGATGAAGGACGGCGAGGTCACGGACGTGAAGCTGCGCATCTACGAGCCGCCGCGGTTCTTCGAGGCGTTCCTGCGCGACCGCGACTTCACCGAGGCGCCGGACATCACCGCGCGCATCTGCGGGATCTGCCCCGTGGCGTACCAGATGAGCTCGTGTCTCGCGATGGAGCAGATCTGCGGCGCCGAGGTGACGGGGCAGCTGCGTGCGCTGCGGCGGCTCCTCTACTGCGGCGAGTGGATCGAGTCGCACACGCTGCACGTCTACATGCTCCACGCGCCGGACTTCCTCGGTGTGCACAGCGCAGTCGAGCTCGCGAAGATCGAGCCGGCGCTCGTCGAGAAGGCGCTCCAGCTGAAGAAGATCGGCAACGAGGTGATGCGCGTCGTCGGCGGACGCGAGGTACACCCGATCAACGTGCGCGTCGGCGGCTGGTACAGCGTGCCGACGAAGGCGCAGCTCGACGCGCTCGTCCCCGAGCTCGAGTGGGCCAAGGAGGCGTCGCTCGAGACGGTGCGCGTCACCGCCGGGCTCGAGTTCCCGCAGCTGCAGCAGGACTACGTCTTCGCGTCGCTCTCCGACGGCGAGGAGTACCCGATCGACCGCGGTGCGCGCTTCATCTCGTCCGACGGGCTCGACATCCCGGTCGACGCGTACCTCGAGCACGTCGTCGAGGAGCACGTCGAGCACTCGAACGCGTTGCACGCGACGCTCGACGGCGAGCCGTACCTCGTCGGCCCGCTGGCGCGCTGGGCTCTGCACCGCGAGCTCCTGTCGGACGACGCGCGGGCGGCCGCCGACGAGGCCGGGCTCGAGCCGGTCGTGCGGAACCCCTTCCGGTCGATCGTCGTGCGCGCGGTCGAGATCGTGCACGCGGTCGACGAGGCGCTTCGCATCATTCGCTCGTACGAGCCGCCGGCCGAGCCGTCGGTGCCCGTCGAGCCGCGCGCCGGCTGGGGTCACGGCGCCTCCGAGGCGCCGCGCGGCACGCTCTACCACCGCTACCGCATCGACGACGACGGCGCGATCCGCGACGCGAAGATCATCCCGCCCACCTCCCAGAACCAGAAGATGATCGAGCAGGACCTCTACCGCTTCGTCACCGAGCACGCGGAGCTGCCCGACGACGAGCTGCGCTGGCGCTCGGAGCAGGCGATCCGCAACTACGACCCGTGCATCTCGTGCGCGACGCACTTCCTGTCGCTGGAGGTCGAGCGGACGTGACGGTGACCGTCGTCGGCGTCGGGAACGCATTCCGGGGCGACGACGCGGTGGGGCTCGAGGTCGTGCGGCTGCTCGACGGCGTGCGCACGATCGAGTGCGAGGGCGAGCCGATCTCGCTGCTCGACGCGTGGGACGGCTGCGAACGCGTGATCCTCGTCGACGCGATGCAGTCCGGCGCGCAGCCGGGAACGATCCGTCGCATCGCGGTGAGCGACGAGCCGCTCCCGCCGGAGCTGCAGCGGCCGTCTACGCACCTGCTCGGCGTCGCGGAAGCTGTCGAGCTCGCGCGCGCGCTCGGCCGGCTCCCGCCCGAGGTTGTCGTCTACGCGATCGAGGGCGAGCGGTTCGACGCGGGCGCCGCACTCACGCCGGCCGTGGCGGCCGCCGCGGTGAAGACCGCGGCCGCGATCCAGGAGGAGGTGTCCTGATGCACGAACGCGCGATCCTCGCGGATCTCGTGCGCGAGATCGAGCAGGTGGCCGCGCACGAGGGCGCGGCGAAGGTGACGGCCGTGGACGTGCGCGTCGGCCCGATGTCGCACATGACACCCGCGCACTTCGTCGAGCACTTCGTCGACGCGACGCGCGGCACGGTCGCCGAGGGCGCGGAATGCCGCGTCGGCACGATCGACCCGCGTGACGAGCTCGCGCAGTCGATCGTCCTCGACAGCGTCGAGCTGACCGTCTGACCCTTGACCCCGTCCCGCGGGCGCGGGACGCTGAGTCGATGCAGGCGGCGGAGCGGCCGATCGTCGGCAGGCGGCGCGAGCTCGACGCGGGCGAGCGGCTCCTCGACGCGCCCGCAGACCGGCTGGCGGGCCTCTGGATCGAGGGCGAGCCGGGCATCGGCAAGACGACCGTCTGGCAGGCGGTCGTCGATCGCGCCCGCGCGACCGGCCTCCTCGCGCTCGTCTGCCGGCCCGCCGAGGCCGAGACCGACCTCGCTTTCGCGTCGCTGGCCGACGTGCTGGAGCCGGTCGCCGACGACCGGCTTCCGCGGCTGCCGGAGCCGCAGCGGCGCGCGCTCGAGGTCGCGCTGCTGCGCACCGCACCCGGCGCCGTCGCGCCCGACCGCCGTGCGGTGGCGACCGCCGCATGGTCGCTGCTCCTGCGGTGCAGCGAGGAAGGCCCGCTTCTCGTCGCGGTCGACGACGCGCAATGGCTCGACGCGGCCTCGGCGTCGGCGCTCGCCTTCGCGCTGCGGCGACTCGAGCGGCGGCCGGTGCGCGTCCTGCTCGCCACGCGGTCCGGTGCCGTCTCGCCGGTCGCCGCCTCGGTCGCCGACCACCTGGAGCGCCTGCGTCTCGACGGGATGTCGCTCAGCGCGCTCTACCACGTCGTCCGAGACCGGCTCGGCGTCGTGTTCCCGCGGCCGACGCTCCTCCGGATCGCCGAGACGTCCGGCGGCAACCCCATGTTCGCGCTCGAGCTCGCGCGGGCGCTCGCCGAGATCGGCGCGAGGCCCGGTCCCGGCGAGCCGCTGCCGGTGCCGGTGACGCTGTCCGGGCTCGTCGACGAGCGGATCCGGCGGCTGCCGGCGCGTACGCGCGAGACGCTCGTCGCGGCGGCCGCGCTCTCGCGGCCCACACGCGAACAGATCGTCGCGGGGCTCGGCGTGGACGCCGCCTCAGCGCTCGCCGACGCGGAGACGCGCGGGATCCTCGCCGAGCACGACGGACGGATCGAGTTCACGCACCCGCTCCTGGCGTCCGCCGTCTACGCGTCGGCGCCGGCGGCGAAGCGGCGCGAGCTGCACGCGCGGCTCGCGGCGGCGGCCGCCGACCCCGAGGAACGCGCACGCCACGCGGCACTTGCGACCGCGGGGCCCGACGAGGGCGTCGCGGCGCAGCTCGAGCAGGCGGCGCGGCACGCGGATGCGCGCGGCGCTCCGGAAGTCGCAGCGGACCTCGCCCTCCTCGCGCACCGGCTGACACCGGACGATGAGAGCGGCGGTGCAGCCGACCGCGCGCTTGCCGTCGCCGAGTTCAGCTACCGCGCAGGCGACACGGCCGAGTCCGAGCGCCGCGTACGCGGGCTCGTCGCCACGATCGACGACCCACGGCGGCGCGCACAGGCGCGCGAGCTGCTCGCACGGATCATCCATACGACGGGCACGTCCCGGGAGGCAGCCGAGCAATGTGTACTGGCACTCGACGAGGTCGGCGACGACCGCGCGCTCGCGGCGCGCGTGCACGCGACGCTCTCGCGGGTGACGTTCTTCGACTTCGATCTTGCCCGCCGCCACGGCGACCGCGCGCTCGAGCTCGTCGACGAGCTCGACGATCCGGATCCCGCGCTCGTGCTCCACGCGCTGATCGCGCGAATGGGCGGGTTCTACGCCGGAGAGCCGCTCCGGCGCGACCTCGTCGACCGCGCGCTCGAGCTGGAGCGGCTCGCGCCGCCCCCGAGCGTCGCCGACCGGTTCACGTCGGCGCTCGCCGTCTGGCTGAAGAACGAAGGCGAGCTCGCCGAGTCGCGCCGCCTCTTCGCTGCAGCCCACGCCGCCGTCCTCGAGGAGGGCGACGAAGGATCGCTCCCGTTCGTCTTCAGCCATCTCCCCCAGCTCGAGCTGTGGAGCGGGGACTGGGTCGAGGCCGAACGTGCGGCCCAGAGGCATCTCGAAGCGGCGGAGCGAACGGCGCAGCCGAGCCAGCGCCGACAGGCGCTCTACAACCTCGCACTCGTCGAAGCGCATCTCGGGCGCCCGGACGCCCGGTCGCACGCGGAGGCGCTCGTCGAGGAGGCGCTCGAGGCGCACGACGACTGGGACGCGGCCAACGGGTATGCGGCGCTCGGGTTCCTCGAGCTGAGCGAGACCCGCGCCGCGGCGGCCGTCGACGCGCTTCGGCTGTGCACCGCCCTGAACGAGGAGATGGGTCGCACCGAGCCGGTCCGGTCGCAGGTGGACTTCGTCGAGTCGCTCGTCGAGATGCGACTCCTCGACGAGGCGGCGAACGCGTGCGCGACGCTGACGGAGCGCGCCTCGGCGACGCCGCGGCCGCCGATGGTGCCGCTGGCCGCCCGGTCACGCGCGATCGTCGCGGCGGCGCGCGGCGATCTCGAGGCGGCACGGCGCGAGCTCGACGCCGCGCTCGCCCTGCACGAGCGCACTCCGATCCCTTTCGATCTCGCGCGCACGCTCCTCGTCTCGGGCCACGTGCACCGCCGGAGCGGCGAGCGGCGGCGCGCACGTGACGCGTTCGGACGTGCCGAGGAGATCCTGGTCCGCCTCGGAGCCGCGAGCTGGGCTGAGCGCGCCGCCGCCGAAGCGGCGCGGATCCCGATTCGGCGCGCCGCGCCGTCCGAGCTGACGCCGACGGAGGAGCGGGTCGCGACGCTCGTTGCCGCGGGACGGACGAACCGCGAGGCCGCGCAGGAGCTCTTCCTCAGCCCGAAGACGATCGAGGCGAACCTCGCCCGGGTCTATCGGAAGCTCGGCATCTCGAGCCGCGCCGAGCTCGGCGCCGCGATGGCGCGTCGGGAACAGGCTCCCATTTCGTAGGGAAACGCCCGTAGAGAGGGTCGCGCGACGCGCCGTAGCGTCGCCGCATGACCATTCGCCTCGCACGTCTCGTCGTGCTCGCGCTCGCCGCGTGCGCGCTCTTCGCCGGCCGCGCAGCCGCCGGCACGTTCACCGTCACCTCCACCGTCGATTCGGTCGATGCGCAGCCCGGCGACGGCATCTGCGCCGACGCGGGCGGCGTCTGCACGCTCCGCGCGGCGATCGGCGAGACGAACGCGCTTCCGGGACCCGACTCGATCGTCCTCCCCTCGGGGACGTACACGCTCGCGATCCCCGGCGCCGGCGAGAACGCGGACGCGACGGGGGACCTCGACGTGACGGACGAGCTCGCGATCCTCGGCGCCGACCGCGACACGACGACGATCGACGCCGCCGGCCTCGACCGCGCGATCGACGTGCGGCCGGGTGCCTCGCTGTCGCTGTCCGGCGTCACCGTTCGCGGCGGCTTCCTGGCGTCGACCGCGAGCGACGGGATCCGTCCGTCCGGCGGTGCGGGCCTGCGCGCGGAGGGCGACACCGGCGAGCCGTGCGCACTCACGATCGCGAACGCGCGCTTCACGCAGAACGTGGCGCAAGGCGGCCCGGGCGGCGGCCTCGTCTTCCACTGCCCGACCGCGCTCAGCGTCACCGACACCGAGTTCACGCAGAACTCGGTGACCGAGGGGCTCGGCGGCGGCCTCTACATCGAGCAGGTGCTCAGCGCGGCGAGCTCGCTCACCCGCGTCACGGTCAGCGGCAACGCGGTCACGTCGACCGACGCGTTCCACGGGTTCACCGCGGGCGGCGGGATCGGCAACTCCGGCGGCCCGCTGACGATCCAGGACTCGACGATCAGCGCGAACACCGCCACGACGACGCAGTCGGGCGGCGCCCAGGGCGGCGGTATCTACTCCGTCGGCGGCGCGTTGACCCTGCTGCGGACGACCGTCGACGGAAACCAGGCGGTCGGGCACGCGAACGGCGGCGGCGACGGCGGCGGCCTGTACGGATTCGCCGGTAGCGCTGCGGTCACGATCACGCAGTCGACGTTCTCGAACAACGTCGCGCAGGCGGACACGTTCGGCGTCAGCACGGACGGCGGCGCCGACCTCGCCGGCACGCCGATCCTGATCGACGCGTCGACGTTCGCCGGGAACCGCGCCGGGTTCACGGGCGGCGCCTCTCTCGGCGTCACGACGTTCGCCGTCACCGACTCGACCTTCACCGGGAACGTCGAGACGAACGGCGGCGCCGTCCACTTCAGCGGCTTCTCGAGCGACGCTCCGTCGCTCCACACGTTCCGGAACGACACCTTCACGGGCGACACCCGAACCGAGATCGACGCACTCGTGCCGTTCTTCGTCCGGAACTCGATCCTCGGCCCGCTGTCCGGGAGCGGGAGCGCGTGCACGCCGTCGACGACGTTCGACGCGGACTACGACGTGGTCTCCGACGCGTCCTGCACGTCGGGGACGCACGACGTCCAGACGGCGTCCCCCGGCCTGCTTCCGCTTGCGGCGAACGGCGGCCCGACGAACACGATCGCACTCGCCGGCGGCAGCCCCGCGATCGACAGCGGCGACAACGCGACGTGCACCGCGAACGACCAGCGCGGCAATCCGCGCACCGACGGGCACTGCGACCGCGGGGCGTTCGAAGCCGGCACCGGCGGGCTCGGCGTCTTCGTCGATGCTCCGTCGCTGACGATCGTTCACGGCGCGGCGTTCCAGGTCACGGTGCAGCTCGTCAACCTCGGGACGACGCCGATCACCGGCGTCACGGCGACGACGACCGCGCCGGGGCAGACGCTGCTCGATCCCACGTCGCAGAAGTCGGCAGGCGACCTCGCGGGCGGCGCGAGCACGACGCTCACCTGGAGCTTCCGCGCGGCCGACCTCTGCAACGACTCGCCCGCGACGGTCACGGTGAGCACCGCCGGCTCCGGCGCGCCGTCCTTCCCGACGGTGAACGAGCCGATTCTCGTCGGCGGCAGCTGCGCGCACGTCTCCGGCCTCGTCACCACCGACTCCGGCGCGCCGGTCTCCGGCGCCGAGGTCGACATCTGCAACGACGCCGGCGTGTGCGCGGTCGCTCACACGAGCAGCACCGGCCGGTACGCGCAGGACGGCATCGTGCCGGGGACGTACCACCTCGTCGTCTGGCCCGGCCCCGCCGCCCCTGCCGGCACCGAGGAGGGAGGCGTGCCGCCGTTCGCAGTGACGACAGACGTGGTCAAGAACGTGGCGCTGACCGTCGTGAAGCAGGTGCAGAGCGGCGTCGGGGTCAGCGGGTCGGCGGTTTCCGTCTCGCCCGCCGGCGTGGTCAGTGCGGGCCGTTCGCACCCCTTCGCGGTCTCCGTCGACACGACGCACTGCAACGTCTCGCCCGGGTCGACGTGGAGCATCATGACGGGCGGCGTCGTCGTCGCGACCGGCGTGTGGTCGCCGGGCCCCGGGACGACCGTCACGGCATCGATCCCGACGTTCGTCGCACCCGTCGGCGTGGCGACGTTCGTCGCCGGCGTCACGTGCGCGTGGTTCGACATCGACTACTACGACCCGAGCGGGACCGTCGTCGACGGATCCGGGGCACCGATCGCGGGCGCCACGGTGACGCTCTTCCGGTCCGACACCGCGACCGGCACGTTCACGCAGGTGCCGGACGGCTCCACGATCATGTCGCCGGGCAACCGCAGCAACCCGGACGCGACGGGCGCAGACGGCACGTTCGCGTGGAACGTCTCGAGCGGCTTCTACAAGGTGACGGCGGCTGCGCCCGGGTGCGTGTCGACGACCACCGGTGCACTGCGGGTGCCGCCGCCGGTGACGGGGCTCGTGCTGACGCTGTCGTGCGGAGCACCGGCCTCGTCGGGCGGCGGCGGCGGCGGAGGGACGCCACCCGCCTCGCAGCCGCCTGCCGTCGTGGTGCCTCCGGCGACGACGCCGCCCAGCACTCCGTCCGCGCCGCTCGCGATCGGCGCCGCCCGGGCGCGTGCGTCGGCGCGAGGCGTCGCCGGCTCGTTCGCCGTCTCGCGCGACGCAACCGTGGTCGTGCGCATCGTCGACGCGAAGGGCCGACCTGTGGTCGTCCGCCGAGGGTCGCACGTCGGGACGATCGCGACCGGCCGGGCACGGACGGCCGTGGTCGTCCACGCCTCTGCCGGCGCGACGGCGTTCCTGCTCGAGGCCCGGCTCGCGCGCGGCGCTCGCATCCGGCTCGTCGTCACGGCGACCGGTGCCGACGGAACGACCGTCACCTCGACGACCACCGCGGTCGTCCGGTGACGGCGACGTACCTCGTGGAGCACTACTGGCCGGGCATCACGCCCGGCCGGTTCCGCGACGCCGCCGACCGCGTTCGCGCCGGCGCCGAGGAGCTCGCGGCCGGCGGCGCCGCGATCGCGTTCCTGCACTCGACGATGGTTCCCGGCGACGAGTCTGCATTCTGTGTCTTCGACGCGGAGTCGGCGCAGCTCGTGGTGGACGCGTACCGGCGCGCGGGCGTCCGGTTCGAGCGGATCGTCGACGCCGTCGAGGGCGGCGAACGTCAACACGTGTCCTAGGACACGGCCCGGCGGAGCGCGGCGCGCGCCTTGGCGAGCGCGACGTCGTCGCGCGTGACCCTCCGCACCAGCCGCTCGTACACGGCAACCGCGTGGCGCTCGGCGAGCACCGCGTCGGCGCCGCGGATCTCGTCCTGGAGCCGCGCGAGGCCCTCGCGCATCGCGTTCGCGTCGTGACGGTCGAGGGCCGCCGCGACGCTCTGCGCGGCGGCGGCGAGCCGTCCCAGCCGGGCGACCTCGGCGTGGCGCCACGCCGCCGCCGCGCCGTGCGCCGGCAGACGCGCGAACGTTTGCCGAAACGAGCGAACGTCGGCGGCGAACGCGCTGAACGCGGCGCGCTGCGCTGCGGCGCCGTGTGCGATGCGGATCGCGCGTGAGAGTCTCAGCTCTGCCGCGTGCACGCGTGCCTGCGGCCCGCGCTGCGCCGCGAGGAACGCGTTGAGATCGCGCGCGGCCGCCGCCGCGTCACGGTCTGCGGTCAATAGACCTTCGAGACGGCGCTGGACATCCGTCGCCGCCGCGGGCGGCTCGAGCGCGCGGACCCGCCTCACGAGCCGGTCGCACGTCGCGACCGCCCGGCGGAGCGCCTTCTGTTCCTTCGGCGTCGTCGCCGAGAACCCGTTCAGGGCGATCTGCACGCCGGTCAGCTCGTGCTGCTCGGCGGTCATGATCGAGTTGACGTCGTCCACGTAGGCGTCGACGGCGTGGTGCTGCGACGAGCCTCCCCCGCACCCGGCGAGCGCTGCGGCGACGAGGACGAGCGCGCACGCGCGCGCACTCGTCCTGCTCGCCTGCGACCCCATCAGCTCATCATGTCTTGCGGATCGCGACGTCGCCACCCGTCAGGCGCCCGCTCGGGGTGGCGAGGGCGCCGTTGATCCAGATCTTGAACAGGTCGCCCGACGCCCCGTGATCCTCCACGTAGACGACGAGCTTCTGCCCGGTCGTCGCGACGCCCGAGAACCACGCGGACGTCCCGTCGGCCGCGATGCCGAGCGGCGCGAGCGACGTCGCGGTGAGCGACGTCGCGCCCGCGGTGTAGCTCAGGTTGCCGCTGAAGCTCGTCCCGGTGGTCGAGCTGACGGTGAAGGACGCCCGCGCCCCGTTGTCGGCGGACACGAGGGAGGTGCCCGTCACGGTGCCGATCGAGCCGACGATGCTGACCGTCTTGGTCGGGGCGGTCGCCGCGGCGTACCGCGTGTCGCCTGCGAACCGCGTGACGACGTTGTAGGTGCCGAGCGCGATCGGCGCAGCCGGAACAGCCGTCGCGACACCTGTTGCGCCGGTTGCGGCGCTGTAGGCAGCCGAGCCGAACACGAAGGCGATGCTGTGCGACGCGAGCTGCGCCGAGGCAGGATCGACCGTGTCCGCCAACGTCGCCGTCGGCACGGCGTACCCGTAGGTCGCCGTCGCCGGGCCGGTGTAGGCGAGTGTCGCCGTCCGGGCCCTCACCGTCACGGCGGTCGCTGCGGTGCCGACGCCTCCGTCCTTGTCGGTCGCCGACAGCTTCGCGGTGAACGACCCGGCCGCGGTGTACGTGTGCGACGCGGAGAACGCCGCAACCGGAGTGGACCCGTCGCCGAAGAGCCATGACGGCGTCAACCCGGCCGCACGGTCGGCGGCACTCGAATCCGTCGCGGACCCGCTGAACGCGAGCGGCAGACCCCAGAACGCGGACAGCGTCGCGGGGGCCGTCACCTTCGGCGGCGTGTTCGTCACCGTGATCGTCTTCTTGATCGTCGCGGTCGCGCCGTTCGAGTCCGTCGCGGTGATCGTCAGGACGATGCTCGCAGGGCCGTCGTCCGCCGAGAGCGTGGCCGTGGAGCCGGAGCTCGTAAACGTCCCGCCGCTCGCCTGCCACGAGACCGTGAACGGGTCGCCGTCGGGATCGCTGAGGTTCGCCGTGTAGGCGGACGCGGCAGCGCCTTCCGAGATCGTGGCCGGACCGCCGATCGAGCCTTCGGGCGGCTGGTTGACGTGGTTGACGGTGATCGTGACCGTCGCCGGTGCACTCTTCAGGAACCCGTCGTCGGCGGTGTACGTGAAGGAGTCGGTGCCGTAGAAATCGTGCTGCGGCGTGTAGACCAGCTTCCCGTTCGACGCTGTCACGGAGCCGTGCGACGGATCCGTCCACGCGTACGTCAGCGGCCGCCCGCTGGAGGAGAAGGCGCTCACGCCGAACGTGGCTTGCGTGTTCTCGTCGGTCGTGACCGAGATGTCGAGCGCGGTCGGACTGAGCACCGCGGCCTCGCCCACCGTCACGACGGCGTTGCCGCGGTTCCCGGCCTTGTCGTCGGCGAGGGCATAGACCGTCGTGACCGATGGGTCGACCGTGAACGGCCCGGTGTACCGGCGGTACGTCGCGTTGTCGAGGCTGTAGTAGATCGACGCCACGCCCGAGCTGTCGTCCGCAGCCGAGAGCGAGACGCTCGTCGCGCCCGCGGCGCGTGTCGTGCTGCCCGTGATGGTGGGAGGCGTCGTGTCGAGTGCTGCCGTCCCCGAGACGTTCGCGGTCGGGGTGATCGAGGTCTCGTAGGTCCCGTCGCCGTTCTCGTCGGCGAGGAGCTGCGGCGTCCCGCTTGCCGGCGTCGACAGCTCCACCGGGGTCCCCGCGGGGACCTGGATGTTCGCGAACTTCGTCACGGTCAGGAGCTTCCCGGTGGCGTCCTCGGACGTCTCGTCGACCTCCACCGGCGTCGAGCCCTTCGTGAAGGTGGTCGTGAGGGCCGCCGTCGACCGCGACCGGAAGAGCCGGTCGGTGTCCGACAGGTAGTAGAGGTCGGTGTTCGGCAGCTCCGGGGTGACCGGCTGCCCGTTCGCGTCGAAGGTGACGGGAAGCGACGCGCCGCTCGCGTCGGCCGTGGTGGCAGTTGCGCCGTAGACCGCGATCGACCTGACCGACGTGGTGACGTCCGCGGCCGTCCGCGTCGCAGCCTTCAACCGCACCGTGTGCGACACACCGGCGGGGGCTGCCCGCATCATCGGCGCGTTCTGCTGCTGCGGCGGCGTGAGGCCGCCCTCGTCGGCGAGCCACTTCAGGACCTGCGTCTGGAGGTCGGGGTTGTTGAGGATCCCGTTGTGCGAGACGGAGTCCGGGCCGCCGCCCGTCTCGTCCATCTCGAGGATCTGCTTGTTGAACGGCGCCGGCTCTTGCATCGTGTCGGTCCGCGCGGCGCTGATCGAGGGAACCGTGCCGTCGCCGGTCGTGAACGCAAGCACCATCGGCGAGTCGGTGCTGCAGAAGTACTCCGGATACGAGCTCTGGTCCGGCGGCGCCACCTGGCCCTCACAGAGCTCCTTCGTCGATTCGAGCACCTGGCCGACCGTGTTCTTGTCGGCCTGCTTGCCCCAGATCTCGTAGAAGTTGTAGGTGTAGTTGTCCTGGCTGAAGTCGTCCTGCTGCTGGCTGTGGAACGCGTCCGCCACCTCGGCGGGCTGGAATCCCGGAGTGAACCGGTCGAGGATGCTCGCCATCGTGTCGAAGGAGCTGTAGACGTCGTACTTGTTGCCGTTGCCGTTCAGGTCGCGGTTCAGCTCGCCGTACGGCAGTAGGTCGCCGGTGGCGGTCGCGACGCGGTAGTACGCGCGGCTCGGCATCAGCTGCAGCGGCCCCGTCAGCGTCGGCATCGCATACTTCACCCCGGGGCCGGACGCGACCGCGATCGCGCCCCACGGTCCGCCGCGGATGAAGTCGCCGCTCCGGAGGACGTAGATCAGCTTCGGAGCGCCGAGGAACGGCGGCATGAGCGCTATCCACGCGTTGATCTCGTCGGCGAATCCCGGCTGGGAGATGATCGTGCGCCGTGTCAGCAGGCCGCCCATCGAGTGCGAGACGATGTTCACCTTCGTCCCCGGATAGAACTTCTGGATGCAGTCCATGTAGCCCTTGAGCCGGACTGCGTTCTGTGCGTTCGACAGACGCCAGTCGTACGGGAACGTGAACAGCGTCGGCTTCTGCGGCCGCTGCGATTCGTCGCATTTGTCGACGTTCTGGCCGTCCTGCCCGACGTCGTAGTTGACGTAGCCCGCCGCGGTGAGCGAGTTGATGAAGTTCTGGTAGATGATCTGGCCGCCCGGCATGTCCGGCGCCCTCATGACGAGACCGGTTGGGCGGATGTCGTAGTTCAGACGGTCGGTCGGGCGGAGGCTCAGCGCCTTGCCCAGCTTCTCGTCGTTCCCGAGCAGCGGGAAATGGACCCAGATGTTGTCACCGGTGGTCTTGTCGACGAGCACGGAGCCCGCGACCCCCGGAACGAACAGGATCGGGGTGACCGGCTGGTAGATGGCGACCGCGGCCGTCGGCGCGGGGCTCCCCTGGCCGGACGCCCAGAACACGATGTCGCCGCCGTTCTTGTTGTTGATCGGGCGGTTCGGGAGCGAGAGGTCGCCGATCGGGCCGATCCCGTCGACGGTGTCGCCCACGCGCGCCACGAGCGTCGGCGACTCGGCCTTCGGAGGACCGAGGGGCGGGAACGACACGCGAACGGTGTAGATCCCCTTGCCCGCGGGGCTGTCGGCGACGAAGACGACCGTCACCGCGTGCTGCGAGTCCTGCGTCGCGTTCACGCCGATCCGCTGCTGGTCCTCGAACTTCGTGATCGCGCTGTCGCCGAGCGACGCGATCCGGGTGACCGTGCGCGCGCCGGTGTCGGGATCGGGGACGCTGATGAACATCCCCGGCCCCCGCTGCACGCCCTGCGCGTTGCCTTCGTAGTCGCCGTAGAACACGACGAGGCCGCCCGTGTCGGAGAGCCCCGGCTTCCAGCCGAGGTTCACGTACCCGTCGTTCGTGCAGCCGCTGTTACACGCGATCGTCTGCGGTCCCGAGCCGCCGGGGCCGTAGAACACGATGGGCGACTTCGACACGTCGTAGACGTTGTTCGCGTCGCGGTACGGGCTGCGGAAGACGATGTCGCCGTCGTTGTCGTTGATCGGGTTCGGCGCGACGAGGTCGGTGCCTATCTGAGCACCGTCGCCCGTACCCACGTACGCCCCGCCCTGGTCGGGCACGGCGGTGAACGCCAGATTGTCGTTCTTGCGGCTGTAGATCGCAGAGACGTCGGCTTCGCCCGTGTCATTCGAGTTCTCGAGGATGTTCCATGTCCCGTCGCTGTGCCATTGCCGGATGTACCAGGTCGCGGGCGCTCCCGGGAAGATGTCGTTCGCCACGGCGAGCCCGTCGTTCGCGAGCGAGACGTTCTCGAACCGGCGAGGCCCACCGGTGAACTTCGGGTTGAAGTTCACCGGATCCGCCTGACCGTTGCCGGAGAAGAGCCCCTGCCCGCCGCTGCTCGCGTCGCCTGCGAAGACAACATCGCCCTTGTCGTTGATCGCGAGATACGGCTCGACACCGGTGAGGGTGCCCGCGGCGTACTGGGGGTCGTTCGTCTGGTAGCTCTGTCCGGTGCGCCCGATGACGGTGAAGTTGCGCGTGCCGTCGTCGTCGATGATCGTGCCGGTGACCGTGCTCGGCTGGATCGGCTCGTCCGGCTGCGGGTTCGAGAGAACGAGCGTGAACGTCCTGTCCGGCTGGTCGTCGACGTTGCCGATGATCGGGACGTGGATCTCCCCGTCGGTCTGGCCCTTGGGGATCGTCAGCGTTCCCGAGACCTGCTGGAAGTCGGTTCCCGGAGACGCCGAGCCGCCCTGCGTCGCGTAGTCGATGTGCTGATCCGCGTCGAGCGGGTGCTCGAGCGTGACGTCGAAGATCATGTCCTTCGTGCCGCTGTCACCCTCCATGCGGGTCGAGTTCTCGACCGAGATGGGATCGGACTCGTGCGGGAGGATGACGGTGTAGTCCTGCGCCTTGGCGTTCGTGATGCCCGAGCCGTCGACCGTGACCGTCCAGTCGCCCGCCTGCTTGGGCGCCCACACGAGCTCGACGTTGTTCAGGTTGTCGACGGCGCGCACCGACTGGTTCGTCGACGAGGTGCACGGCTGGCCCGCGCCGGGCGGCGTGCAGGTCGGGGCAGTCCCGGCCGGCAGCGTCCACGGATGCCAGACCTTGTTGGCGGGGGGCGGGCCCGTCACCGTGAGGTTCAGGTCGTTGACGAGCTCCTTCCCGGCGGCGAGCGGCGAGCCCGCCGGATCCGTCCAGGCGAGCGTGACCGTGACGTCGTTGACGCCGTCGGAATGGAAGACGTACTTCTGTGTCGCTTCGGGCGATCCGGCCGCTCCCGGCGAGACGCTGTCTTCGTGCACGAGGTCGTCGGTCGAGTTGGCGCGCACGAGGTCGATCGCCGCCTTGGTGTTCAGGATCCCCCACCCCTCGGTGAAGTTCGGCCACGTCCACGTCGAGCCGTCGGCGGGCGCGTTGGCGACACCCGGACGATCGGCCGTCTGGACGAGGATCGCCTTTGCCGTGGCGGGATTCGGCCCGATGCCGTCGCCGTTCGGGTCGTCCTTCCACGCCTGCGTGAGGAGCGCGACCGCACCGCTCACGACAGGCGTCGCCTGGCTCGTCCCGCACATCTGGACGTACGTGTTCTGGAACTCCGCCTGGGGTGCCGAAGTGAGGTATCCGTCAGGCTGGTCGTACGACGCGCCGTTGTACTGAGGAAGGTCCGCGAAGCCCGGCGCGCGAATGCCCGCGTCTGTGTCGGCGGAGCAGCCGGGCGCGACGATGTCCGGCTTCACGCGACCGTCGGCCGTCGGGCCCCAGGAGGAGAAGCTGGTCATGGTGTTCACCGACGCGTTGATCGCACCGACGATGATCGGGTTCTTCGCCGTGGAGTCGCGCTCGATCGAATAGAACTGCGACCACCCGGCGGCCGGCGGAGACGGGACCGTGGCGCACGGAATAGCGCCGTTCTTGTTTGCCTGCTGCTCGTTACCCGCTGCCTTCACGAGCGTGAGCGCGTCGGTCGCGACCACCGTGTCATAGGTGGCCGCCGCGTCGTCGTACGCGGCGTCGCGGCCGTTGCAGTTCGGATCCGTGTAGTTCCGCGCGAAGGACATGTTGACGACGTCCGCCGCTCCGGTGTTCGCGTCCATGAGCGACTTCAGCCCGGCCGTGTTTCGCGTCTCGAACGAGTACGAATGGAGCGTGGCTCCGGGTGCGACACCCTCCCACTGCTTCGCGTAATCCCCGTTGATCACCGTGACGGGCTCGCCGGCGGCGTGGTTGAACTGCAGCGGCGCAGTGAGCCAGACGAGCTGGCCCTGACGGCCCGAGTTGACGTTGTGGTCGAGCTCGGCGTAATAGGTGTTGACTTCCTCCTGCGTCGGCCCGGTCCCGATCTGGAGGATCGAGTACGAGGAGCCCCCGACGAGCGGAGGGGTGCCCTTCTCCTGCGAGATGAGCGGGGCGGCCACGTCGATCACTTGGTTGCCGACCTGCGGGAGCTGGCCGGGCGCCACCCATCCGGCGGAGTTCGCCGGTGGGGTCGCCGGCACCGGGACGATGGTCGTCGCCTCGCCGGCAACGGTCGCGGCGGAGTTGCTGCCGTCCCCGCCGATGATCCCGGTCACGTTCGTCGCGTGCAGGCCGGTCGGCACCCCCGTCTCGTCCGTGAGGCGCGAGCCGAAGTCCGGATGACCCGCCTGCGCCACGCCGCCGTCGATGACGAGCGCGGTGGTCCCCGCACCCGTGAGGTTGTACGGCGCCGCACGCAGCTGTGAGACGTTCGCGGCGTCTGCGGCGCCCACGCTCGTGACGGACGGCTTCGGCTCGACGGCGGCGACCCAAAGCACGCCGTCGATGCGCGCGAGCCGGGCGGCGACGAACCGCGGGAACGTCCCGGCGACGGCATGGATCGAGCGCTCGATCTCGAGCCCCCGCCCACCGGCGCCGGCGAGCGCCGCGGTCGTCGACGAGAGTGCGACGTCCGGCTGGATCTGGACGACGAGACGCACGCGCGTCCGTCCGACGCGTGCCCAGCGGCCGGTGGTTCCGTCCTTGAGCGAGCTTTCGACCTTGTCGGAGGCCCGATACGGGAGCGCGGCACGGACGGCGTGCAGGCGCGTGAGCGTGGCGAGTCGAGCGCGCGGGAACGAGGCGTCGTACGTCCGCCCGCCAACGTAGCCGAGCAGGTGCAGGCCGAGGGCCGCGAGGTGGCGCCGCTCGGGGATCGTCGGCAGCGACCGCAGCTGGACGAGGAAGTGAACGCGGGGGCCTGCGCCTGCGCGGCGGATGCCCTCGATGTCGATCCCGCGCGGGACCAGGCTCCGCCCGTGAAGCTGGAGCACGTAGGCGGCGTGCGCGACGTGGGTCGTCTTCGCCGCGTGCGCGTTCGCGCCGCGGACGTGCGCACCGCCTGTCGCTGCGACGACGGCCACCGCCGTCGCGAGCGTCGCTGCTCTCAGCTTCGCGTTCACTGTCTTCTCCCGTGGTTGTCGCGGCTCATGCCTTGCCTGCCTGGATCCGTGCGATCAGGTCCTCCGTCCAGCCGAGGAACCGGTCGGCGAAGACGAGGTCGATCTTCTTGCAGCGCTGCGCCTGCACGGCGTTGACGAGCGCCTCGAGCTGATTGATCTCGGACGTCCGGCTGCCGCGGTCGCGCGACGCCTTTGCTGCGTTCAGCTTCGCCATCAGGTCGCTCTCCGTCTCCGGTGCAACGAGGCCGAGCGCGACGGCCCGATGCACGGCGCAGATCAGGCCCTCGATCGTCGCGTGAACCTCGAACGCGTACGTGGACGTCGACGTCTTCCCGTACGGGTCGATCGCCGTGACCACGATCACGTGACGTCCCGCCGCGAGCCAGAACGGATCGATGATGGCGCCGTTCGCAAGCGGCGCGCCGTCGAGCGTCGCGCGGATCGTCCGGACGCCGACAATGCTGGTCGCCGAGAAGCGGACGGTGAACGTGCCGCACAGATCGCACGAGCCGCCCGCCGGCAGGCCCGTGATCGCGATCACGGGCGGTGCGACCGACAGGGTGATCGTCGCTCTCGCGGTGCCGACGTTGCCGGCGGCGTCGCTCACCTGCGCGGTGACGGTCTTGACGCCGTCGCCGCCGGAGAGCACGACCGTCGCGGTGGTCGCGTAGGCAATCCAGGTGCTCCACGTCTTGCCGTCGTCGGTCGAGAAGCGCATCTGCGCCGGCCCGACGGCGTCCGTGAACGAGAGGTTGACGGCGACCGTCGGATCGGCGGTGACCGGCGCGCCGCCGTCGAGGACGATGCTGCCGGACGGCGCCGTCGTGTCGACGACCGTCACCCGGAAGGTCGCGCTCGCGGTGTTGCCGCTGTGATCCGTTGCCGTGATCGTGACCAGGGTCGTGCCGAGCGCGAACGTCGAGCCGGACGCCTTCGTCACCGTCACCGTCGGGTTGAGGTCGGCGATGTCGCTGACCGAGTAACTGAAGCCGACGGGCGCGCCGTTCGGCGAGGTCGCCTCGGCCGTGACGTCGGCAGGCGGCGTGATCGACGGCGCCGTCGTGTCCACCACCGTCACACGGAACGTCGCGCTCGCGGTATTGCCGCTGTGATCCGTCGCGGTGATCGTCACCACCGTCGTCCCCAGCGCGAACGTCGAGCCGGAGGCGTTGCTGACCGTCACCGTCGGGCTCGCATCCGCGGCGTCGGCGACCAGGTAGCCGAAGTCGACGGGAGCGCCGGCAGGCGAGGTCGCCTCCGCGGTGATGTCGGCCGGAGCGGTGATCGACGGCGCCGTCGTGTCCACCACCGTCACGCGGAAGCTCGCCGACGACGCGTTGCCGCTGCGATCCGTCGCCGTGATCGTCACCAGCGTCGTCCCCAGCGCGAACGTCGAACCGGAGGCGGCGCTCACCGTCACCGTCGGGCTCGCATCGGCGACGTCACTCACCCCGTAGCTGAAGTCGACCGGCGCGCCGGCAGGCGAGGTCGCCTCCGCCGCGATGTCGGCCGGAGCGGTGATCGACGGCGCCGTCGTGTCCACCACCGTCACGCGGAAGCTCGCCGTGGACGCGTTGCCGCTGTGATCGGTCGCCGTGATCGTCACCAGCGTCGTCCCGAGCGCGAACGTCGACCCGGACGCGGCGCTCACCGTCACCGTCGGGGCCGCGTCGGCGACGTCGCTGACGAGGTAGCTGAAGCTGACCGATGCGCCGGCAGGCGACGTCGCCTCCGCCGTGATATCGGTCGGCGGCGTGATCGACGGGGCCGTCGTGTCGACGACGGTCACGTCGAAGGTCGCAGTCGAGCTGTTGAGGTGCATGTCGATCGCCGTGACGACCACCGTCGTGACCCCGATCGCAAAGACGGAACCCGGTGCGACGCTGTAGCTCACCTGCACGGCACCGTCGACGAGATCCGACGCAGACGCAGCGAACTCGACGGCCGCACCGTCAGGTCCCGTCGCCTCCACGGGCGCGAGAACCGGCACAGCGATCGCAGGCGGCGTCGTGTCGACGACCGTCACGTGGAACGAGGCCGACGCCGAGTTGCCGGCCGCGTCGGTGGCGGTGACCGTGACCGTCGTCGTGCCGAGCGGGAAGATCGAGCCGGAGGCGGCGTCCGCCGTGACGAGCGGCACCGGGTCGAGAGCGTCGGTCGCCGAATAGTCGAAGGTCGCCGGCGCACCCGCTGCGCTCGTCGCCTCGGCGACGATGTCAGCCGGCACTGCGACCGTCGGCGGCTGCGTGTCGATCGTGAAGAGCGCGAATGCGGTGGCCGTATTGCCGGCCGCGTCCATCGCGCTCGCCGACGCCGTGTGCGTGCCGTCCGGCAGCGGCCCGCCGGTGTAGGCGGCGCCGTCGACGAGGATCGTGACGCTGGAGCCGTCGTCTGCCGTCGACTCGATGATCGGTGCCGGGTCGTTCGTGATCAGGTCGCCGATCGCCCCGGAGTCGGAGCCGGGCGAGAGTGCGGGCGCCGTCACGACCGGCGCCGTGAAGTCAAAGGTCACCGTCAGCAACGTCGGCTGGCTGCGCTCCGCAGCAGCGTCGAGCGCGTACGCCGTGAACGTCACGACGCCGTCGCCGGCGGCTGCGAAGGTCACCGTGAAGCTGCCGTCGCCCGCGTCGGGCGTCACGATCGCATCGAACCCGCCGGGCGCCGTAACCTCGACCGCCGCCGCACCCGGGGCAAAGCCGTCGAGATGCACGACCTTCACGTTCGTCACGCCGTCGGAGCTCGTGCTGCCCGAGTCGTCGCTCCCGCGCAACGTGAGTGACGGGGACGGCGGCAGCGCGCCGCTGATCGTCACGTCGAGCGTCGAGACGCCGCTCGTGTTGCCTGCCTGGTCGTACGCCGTCGCGCTCAGCGTGTGGGTTCCCTGCTGCAGGTTCGTCAGCTCGAACGTCCAGTAGCCCATGAAGTCGGCCGCGGTTCCCGCGTCGTTCGCGGAGTCGAAGCCGTCGCTGAGGAAGACGAGCGCGTACGGCTCCGTGTAGCCGGAGAAGTCGAGGGTCGTCGCCGCCGTGATCCCGTCGCCGACGATCCCGGTGTCCTGCGACGGGTCGAGGGCGAGCACAGGGGCTGACGGCGCCGTCGCGTCGACGGTAAGCGGCAGAAGCGTGTCGTACCCGACGTTGCCGGCGAGGTCCGTTGCGGTCGCGTCGACGAGGTAGAGCCCGTCGGCGAGCCCCTGCAGCGCGATCGTCCCGGCGCCGGAGCCGGTGTCGATCGTGCCCCCGGCGAGCTGGCCGAAGAGCTCCGTCCACGACACCGATGTGCCGGGATCGCTCGTGACGTCGAGGTGCGGGCTCGCGACGGCGGTGATGCCGTCTGCGTTCGAGAACCCGGTGTCGTCTGCCGGGTCGACGAACAGTGTCGGAGGCGCCGGCGGTGTCGTGTCGATGGTCACGGCGAGCGCGTCTGCGGACGTCCCGACGACGTCGCCCGTGAACGGGTCGCGGCTGCGGGCGGAGATCAGGTGGACGCCGTCCGCGAGCGCGTGGAACGGGTCGACCTGGACGTATGCATCGCCGTTCGCGTCGGACGACCCGATTCCGAGGACGTCGACGCCCTCGAGGAGCTCGACGATCAGGTTGGCGCCGGCGCTGATGTAGAAGGTCGGCTCGAAGACGTTCGTGTAGTTGTCGTTCGCGAACGCGCCCGAGTCGTCGGAAGCGATGAGGTCCGGCGTCGACACGTCGGTCGGGCAGACGACCGCGAGCGTCACCTGGAAGAGCAGGCTGTACGTGGCGCCGGTCTGCTCGCCGGTCGCCGTCGCGCGCCACACGCCGACCGCGTTGCGGTTGTTCAGCGCCGCCACCAGGTCGTGGACGAAGCCCGTGAACGATCCCGCGGCCGACGGCACGAGCGTCGCCGTGACGTCGGCGACCGGGCCGGCGCACGCGACGCACGTGACGACGACGTCGACGGCGCTGTCGCCGAGCCATTCGCCACCCGTTACGTCCCAGGGCGTCCGGTGGTCGATCGCCGTCAGCAGCGTCGCACTCCCGTTCTGCGGCGGCAGGACGTGAACCGACGGCTGGTCGGGCCGCTCGACGGACAGGATCGTGCCGGCCGACGCCGCCGCGTACCACCAGTCGCCGTCGAACTGCGCCTGCACCTGGTAGTCGGTCGTCGACAACGCGGCCGGGTGGAACGCGAACGTCGCGTGTCCGTTCGCGTCGGTCACGGCGGAGTACCACGCGTCGATCACGCCGGCCAGCGGATCGGTGACGACGAGGTAGACGGTGCGGCCGGCGAGCGCGGCGCCGCCGTCGCCCGTCAGCGTGACGACGTACGTGACGAGCCCGTCGGGCGCCGAGGCCGGCGGCATCGTGTACCCCGCCGACTGCAGCGCGTCCGGGCCGGCGAGCGTGACCGTCGCGAGGCGATGATCGGTGACGTCGTGCGTCAGCGTCTGGCCGCAGGCGCACGGCGTCGTCCACGGTGCCGCCGAGCGGTCGAGGCCGGCTGCGTCGACCGAGACGCTGACGATCGCGGAGGCGCCGCGCACGACGAGCGAGTGGTCGCCTGCGATCGTCGCGAAGGCCAGGGTGCCGCTGCCGTTCGGCGCGAGCGTCGCTGTGCCCGCATCGGCGCCGTCGACCTGGACCGGGGTCGTGTCCGGCGGCACCGTGTCGAGCGAGATGCCGCCGACGGGCGCCGGGTAGTGGTACTCGGGCAGGTCGTTCCCGCGCACGATCTGGAACGGGATCTGAAGCGTCTGCCCCGGCGTCAGGACGTACCCACTGCCGATCAGCACGCGGCGGTCGACGGTCGACCACACGAGCTCCGTGTCCGTCGGGCCGAGCGGCCTGTTCGAGGCGTCGACCGCCTGAACCGTGAGGACGTGCGCGCCGGCCGGCAGCGTCGCCGCGAGGCCGAGCGCGATCGATCCGCCCACCGGCAGCGTCACGACCGTACCGTCCTTGCCGTCGATCGTCAGCGCGACGCGCGTTCCGTCGGCGAGGCCGCTCGCAGCGATGGTCACGGCGGTCGTATCCGCAGTCGTCACCGCGAGGCCGTCGGCGCCGCCGGAGAGGTGCGTCGGCCACGGCAGGACTGCGCCCGTTGAGTCGAACCGCGACGGGAGCACCTCGAACTGGAAGCGCCGCGGCACCGTGTTCGGCAGCGCGAGCCCGTCCGCTCCGAGCGCCTGCAGCGACACCGAGTGCCAGCCGTAGCGAAGACCCGTGAGCGTCAGGGTCGAACCCGTGAACGCGACGGGCGCACCGTCGTCGAGTGCGTACGACGCGGTGGTCGTGCCCGCGTCCGGGAAGTGCAGCGTGAACGTCGCCGTCGAGCCGAAGAACCGCGGCATGTCGCCCGACGGACGGTCGACTGCGACGTCCGCGTACTCGACGCCGCGTACGGCGCCGTAGAACCACGTGAAGCTGCCGTCGGAGTTCGTGACCAGCAGGTCCTGCCAGCCCGCCGCGGTGCCGGCCGGAACCGCGACGACGAGCTCGTTCGCGCTCGACGAGACGACGGTGAGCGCGCGTCCGCCGAGCGTGACCGTCGAGCCGCCCGTGAACCCCGTGCCGTCGATCCTCAGCGTCGTCACGGCGTTGCCGTAGAGCGCGTCGCTCGCGAGAACACCCGCATCGGACGTCGCGAGGGACGTCGAGTCGACGCGCGGGTCGCTCGAGCCGGCCAGCCAGATGCGCTCGACACCGCGGAGGTGGTCGTAGAGGACGTCGTAGGTGTAGGTCTGCCCGGGGGCGAGGTGGCCGTCGAGCACCGCGACATGCGGCGTGAACGCGTGGCCGAGGTGCACCGGGTCCGTCGCCTGCGACGGGTCGCCGGCGCCGGAGACGATCAGCTCGAAGTAATCCGCGATCGTGGGGCTGACGGTGATCGTGTACTCGCCGTCGACGAGCCCCGCGCCGGTGAGAAGCGCGGTCTGCACGTTCTGCGACGACTTCGTCGACGTGACGACGCCGAACGGGCCGGAGATCTCGACGACGGCCGAGCCGACCGCGTCGGCGCGCAGCAGCGGCGTTCCGGAGAAGAGACCGTTCGTGTCGACGACCGGCACCACCGGATGGAGCACGTGCGACGCGCCGTCCGGCTGGCTCGCGTTCGGGCCGAAGACGGTCTCGATCGCGTAGAAGTACGCCTCCGGCTCGCCCGGAGTCCCCGTCGTGGACGTGTCGAGGTACGAGAGCTGGGACGCGTCGACCTCGGCGAGGAAGTTGCTCGAAGACGACCAGCTGTAGCGGTCCTGCGACCGGTAGATGATGTACGCCTTCGCGCCGTCGACTGCGGTCCAGTTGAGCTGCACGCCGCCGGCTCCGGTGTCGTCCGCGGTGAGCTGCCCGAGACCGGCCGTGATCACGCCGAGATCCGGATTCGAGATGCCCTCGGCAAGCGACGGGTCGATCTGCACCGTCGCGTGGAAGTCCGCATTCCCGCCCGTCTGGTGCACGGAGGACTCCGCGACGTTGACCGGCGCGCCGAACGGCGGGATCAGGATCCAGGTGCCCCACACCGTCTGGCCGGGATCGATCTCGAGCCAGTTGTACGAGAGCTGCTCGCCGAAGCCCATCAGCAGCGGGCGCTCGGCCAGCGACGTGCTGCCGATCGGGCCGACGACACCCATGCCCGCGACGTACATCGACTGCGCCGCGTTCACGCCCGGCGCCGAGCCGGTCAGGTTGTCGAGCGTGACGCTCGCCTCGTAGACCGGGACGGTCGACTGGTTCGTGAGCCCGATGCGGACGATGAACGGCACGGCGGGCCCTTGCAGCTCGCCGGGGTTGGCCGTGCCGGGCAGCCACTTGTCGATGTTGTTGCACGCCGGATCCGGATGGACCGGATCGGTGATCGGGCAGGCGAGCGGGAACGGCGCGACCGCGGTCGGCGGCACGTCGAACACCATCTTCAGCGAGCCCGCGCCGAAGACGTGGATCGGGTCCTTCGCGCTGAACGTCATGTCGATCGGGGTCCCGACCGGCGACAGCGTCGAGAGCAGGTGCACGGACGGCGTGTACAAGCCCTCGGTGTCGCCGCGCACGATCCAGTCCGCCGACGCACTCGTCCCGCCGGCGATGTTGCCGAGGTTGACGGTGAGCGTCTGCGGCTTCGCCGTCGGCGCGAGCGGGAGCCCCGTCTGCGTGATCAGCGTCGCGGTCGTGTTCGTGAGCACCCACTCGGGCGCGGCGGTGTTCACGACGTTGAAGTGCACGTCGAAGAACTCCTTCAGGAACCGCGCGGTGCCCGGGATGAGGAAGTACGCGAAGGGCTTGGCGTCCGGCGGGCCCGGCAGCGGCTTGATGTAGAGGTGCGAGCCGTCCTTGACCTGGATGTCGCAACCGAAGTCCGACGAGCAGCCGGCGCCGCCTCCGCCGCCACCGGCCCCGCCGCCGCCGCCCGCGTCGCCGCCACCGCTGAGCGCATCGCCGTTGCCGTTGAACGTAATCGTCACGGGGACGGTCGTCGTCACGTCGAGCGCGATCTGCGCAGTGAACTGGTAGACGTTCTGGTTCGACGGATCGGTGATGTCGATGCCGGCGGCGAGGATCTGGTCGAGCGTCAGCCGCGTCACGGTGACCGTCCCGATCACGAACGGCTGCTTGACGAGCTGGATCACCTGCTGCGTGCGGTCGGTACCCGCGTGCACCTGCAGGGTCGCCGGCGTGTACCCGTCGATGTACCCGTACGCGAGGTACTGGCCCGGATCGATCGCGAGGCGGACGTTGCCGCTGGCGTCGGAGGTCTTCTTGACCTGGGTGCCGTCGGCCAGCGTGACGAGCACCGTCGCGCCGGCGATCGGCTGTTGCGTTCCCGCGTCCTCCACGAGGAGCCGCAGCTCGCTGCCGACGACGGACGAGTAACGCTGATACGTGAAGTCCACCGATGTGCCGTACGCGCCCGCGGCGAGGATCGTCTGCAGGTCCTTCGCGTCCGGCGTCGTCAGCCCGTCGAGATCCTCGACCGACACCGTGTTGTCGCCGAGGCCGACCTTGAGCGTGTAACTGCCGTCGGCGCCGGTGCGGGTCGACGTCTGCAGCGCGCCCGAGTCGCTGACGAGAACGCCGGGGAGCGGGTTGCCGTTCTGGTCGCGGACGACGCCGCTGACGATGCCGTGGCCGTAGACGAGGACGACGCCCGCCGTGGTCTGCCCGCGCGCGACGTCGACCGTCTGGTCGGCGGGCGCGGTGTAGCCGTAGACGCTGTTGCCGGAGACGGTGTTGCTGCCCGGCGCCGCCGGCGTCGTGAACGTGCCGTCGCTCCCGGAGACGACGGTGAAGTCGTTGTTCGGCGCGTCGACGTACACCGTCACGCCGGCGAGCGGATTGCCGAGCAGGTCGACGACGGTGCCGCTGACGAAGCCGGTCGGCGTGTAGACGAGCGTGTCGACGCGCGTGGTGACACCGTCCGCAAGGCCGCCGACGACGATCGGGAGCGGCCGCGCGAAGCCGGTCGCCGTCCCGCCGCGGATCGTCACCGAGCCCGGCGCGGCGGGCGCGGTCCACGTGCCGTCGCTGCGCGTCGTCACGATCGACGACAGCGCGCCCTGGATGAGAATCGAGACGTTCGCGAGCGGGTTGCCGTCGGCGTCCGTGACGAGCCCGACGAGAATCGCGTCGCTGTAGACGAAGTCGACGCCGGTGATCGTCTGGTTCGCGGTCACCGTCAGCGAGTCGATCGACGCGGGCGTCCCGTAACCGCCGAACCCGAGCGGGACGATGCGATCCTCTCCGTTCGCCGCGTACGGCGCCTCCAGGAGGTACGTGCCGTCCGCGGCGGTCGTCGCGACCTTGACGACGCCGGTCCCGGTGTTCTTCGCAGCGATCCCCACTCCGGCGATCGGGTTTCCGCCGGAGTCGGTGACGGTGCCGCTGACCCAGCCGTTGCGCTCGTACGTGAGCGTCCCGAGCGCGAGGGTCACGCCGCTGCCGACGGTGAGGTTGGCCGGCGACGGCGGCGAGGTCAGGCCGGCGACCGGCGGCAGGTTCACGGTGAACGACGCGCCAGCCGGCACCTCGACCGTGAAGGTGCCGTCGGCGCCCGTGGTCGCGCAGAACGCCGGCAGCGCCGTGCAGTTCGCGTTGCCGACGACGACGCGCGCACCGGCGACGGCCTGGCCGTCGTCGCGCTGCAGCGTGCCCGTGACGTGCCCGTCGACGGCGATCGCGAAGTCGACGACGCGCGTCTCGCCCTGCGCGACGCCGCTCTCCCCGATCCGCGCCGGCGTCGTGTACCCGGCAGGCGCGGCGGCGACGATCGACGACGAGCCAAGCGGCAGGTTCAGCGTGTACGTGCCGTCGGCAGCGCTCGTTGCGGTCGCGACCACGTTCTGCTGCGGATCGAGCGCGAAGAGCTGGACGCCTGCGAGCGGGGTCGCGGGCGACGTCGGTGTCGCCTGCGCGGTCACGGTTCCCACCGCACGGCCGTTCCCGTAGACGCCGATCACCGGCGTCCCGTAGGTGCCACCGCCGAGATTCGGCAGCGTCACGCGCGTCGGAGTCTGGTAGCCGGCCGCGTCGGAGAAGAGGAGGTAGCTCGAGCCGACGTGGAGGTGGATCGAGAACGACCCGTCGGCACCTGTCGTCGCGGTGTTGTACGCGCCGTTCGCGTCCTCGGCCGTGACCACGACGCCGGCGAGTCCCTGACCGAAGGAGTCGCGCGCCGCGCCGGTGACGACGGTGCTCGAGTATGCGAACGAGCCGCCGTCGAGGCTGCCACCCGGCGCGAGCAGGAACGTGCCGTTCGCCGGGACCCCGTATCCGGGAGCGACGCCCGGATAGAGGATGACGTTGCCCGAAGGCGCCTTCATGGTGAAGTAGCCGTTCGCATCGGTCGTCGCGCGCGCGACGTCGGTGCCGCCGTCCGGCGAGTTGTGAGCCTCGAACACGACACCCGCGATCCCGTCACCCGTGTTCGCGTCGACGGCGCGGCCCGTCAGCGTCGCGTCGCGCGGATAGACGATCGTGAGGTTCACCGGTGCGGTCGTCCCGAGCGTCACGCGCGTCGGGGCGATCGGCGTCGTGTAGCCGCCGTAGGGCGACCCGACGACGCCGTAGTCGGCGGGCGGCGCCCACGTGAAGAACGAGCCGTGCGCGTCCGTCGTGAAGGAGCGGGTGAAGTCGACGCCCTTGAGGGTCAGCGCCACGTTCGCGAGCGGCGCGCCGCTGTCGTCGGTGACGGTGCCGGTGAGGATGCCGCGCGTGTACGTCCAGTTGATCGCCGAGCAATCCGTCGGAGTCCCGTTGACGGAGCAGCCGGTGTAGTCGACGCCGACCGTCGCGAAACCGGGCGGAGGCACGAATCCGAAGGCGGCCATGCCGGCGGCCGTGTACTGCGCGACCGGGAGGTAGACGGCGTACGTCCCGTCCGCGAGCGAGTACGGACGGACGTTGACGTGAAGCGCGTTCGCGCCCTGGACGAGCGCGTCGCCGGAGAAGCCGATCGTCGCCTGGATCGGGTTGCCGAACTCGTCGGTGACGAGGCCGCTGACGCGGACGTACGCCGGGTAGACGAGATCGAGGGCGGTCACGGCGTCGCCGGCGTTGACCGACAGCGGCGGCAGCGGTGCGGGCGTCACGGTGTTCGGCGCTGCACCGCCGAAGACGACGTAGCCGGCGCCGGCAGGGACGTAGAACGAGTAGTTGCCGCTCGCGTCGGTGTAGGTGGTGGCAACGGCGGTGACTCCCTGCTGCACCGTCACGAGGACGTTGCGGAGCGCCGTTCCGTTGGAGTCGCGGACCTGCCCCGTCAGGTGCGCCTCGCGCGCGACGTGGATCGTGCCCACGTCGACCGCACCGTTCGGCTGCGTCGCGTCGCCGAGGGCCCAGCCGGTCGAAGCTGCCGGGACCACGTACGTCGCGAGTGGCTGGACCGCGATGCGGTAGGTCTGTCCTGAGACGAGATCCGTCGGAGGGCCGCGGATCGTGAACGAGCCGTCGAGCATCGTCTTGGCAGTGAACGTCGCGCCGTTCGTGAGCGTCGCGACGACCGTCGCGTTCTGGATCGGGTTGTTCGCGTCGTCGAGGACGTAGCCCTGGAAGCTGCCCCAGCGCCGGTACGCGGCGGACAGGTCGACGCCCACGCCGATCGAGATGGCGGTGCTCGCCGGCGCGGGTGACACGTGCTGCGCGACGACGCCGAAGGTGACGTCGTACGTGCCGGCCGCGAGGTCGATGTCGTATCGGCCGGCCGCGTTCGTCGTCGCGGTCTGCGACGACCCGTCCGTCCGCGACTGGATCGTCACGGTCACGCCGGCGAGCGGGCCGAGATCGTCGGTCAGCGTGCCGCTCAGGTGGCCCTTCGTGACGTAGACGAGGCTCGCGCTCGAAACGCCGGCAGCGAGGGGCGCCGGCTTCGGCGTCACGAACCCGGCGACGGCGGAGCCGTAGATCGTCGTCGCGCCCGGAGGGACGAGGACGGTGTACGTGTGTCCGTCGGTGGTCGTCGCCGTGTCGACCCCGCCGGTGAAGCTGTCGGCCGCAGTGACGACGGCGCGGGCGTTCGAGCCGTCGTCGGCGACGACCGTGCCGTGGGTCTGCGTCTCGACGGTGACGGTCACGGTGCGGTACGGGCTTGCGATCCAGTCGAGCGCCGTGTCGGTCTCGCTCGCAACGGCCGCGGTCTGCGGCGTGGTCGGCGTGACGACGTTGGCGAGGCGGTCGACGGTGACCGTGTGCGTCCCGGCTGGTGCGGCGATCGAGTAGTGCCCGGCGGAGTCGGTCGTGCCGGTCTGGCCCGTGTCGGTCCGGACGGTGACGCCCACCACGCCGTTGCCGAGCGGGTCACGGACGTAGCCGGTCACGTGGCCCCAGAAGTGATACGTGAGGACGATCCCCGTGACGTCGCCGCCGACCGTCAGCGTCACCGGAACGGCGGCCGGTGCATCGAGGCCGGTCGTCCCGTCGCCGACGACCTGGCCGTCACCGGGCGTCCCGAGCAGGACGAAGTGCCCGTGCCCGTCGGTCAGCGTCGTCACGTGCACCGTCCCCTGGACGAGTTCGACGGTGACGCTGACGAGCGCGTTCCCCAGCGAGTCCCGCGCGTCGCCTTCCGCGCCGCCCTGCCGCGTCAGCGTCACGTCGACGCCGGTTGTCGCCGTGTTCGTCGTCACCGTCGCGCTCCCGACATGCGTGACGTGCGACGGCGCGCTCACGGTCAGCGTCCACGTTCCCTGCGGCGACGCGAGTGCGTAGCGCCCGTTCACGTCCGTCGTGACCGCGCCGACGCCGCTCGAGAGCGCGACGGTCGCGCCTGCGACGGCCGCGCCGAGGTCATCAGTGACCGTTCCTGCGATCGTGCCCCACGCCGAGTAGACGACCGGCTGCGCGTCGGTCGACGCGCCGGCGGCCGGCGCAATGATCACGAACGACGCCGGCGTCGGCCCGTCGTACCCGCCGCGGGAGTGGCCCTGGATCGTCACGTTCGCGCCCGTCGGCACGTAGAGGATCGCGAGGCCGTCGTGGAGCGACGGCACGTCGAACGCCGACGTCGCCGAGCCGACGTAGCCGCCGTTCTCGTACGCATCGAAGACCGACCCGTCGAGCGGCGCGCCGTTCGCGTCGACCACCGGGATGCGGATGATCGCGTCGCGGACGTACGTGAGCGCCACGTTCGCGGTGCCCGCGGCGGCGAGCGTCACCGTCGAGCTCGAGGGGGCGACGTAGTGCGCGAGACCCTGCGGCGAGACCGTGTACGTCCCCGGCGCGAGCGTCGCCTGGAACGTCCCCTGCGCGTTCGTCGTCTGGCACACGGACTGCCGCGGCCCGTAGAGGCAGATGTTGGCGTTCGGAACCGCCGCGTTCGCGTCGTCGTGGACCGTGACGGTGATCGTGCCGGTCGCCTCGTAGCCGAAGTCGTGCTGCACGGCCGCCCCGACCGGGATCGCGACGGCGACCCCGCTCGGAGGCGCGTAGCCGGTGATCGCGCGCGGGTAGACGGAGTAGGTGCCGGGGCGCAGGTACGGGATCAGGTACTTCCCGGTCGCGTCGCTCGTCGCCGAGTAGTACGGCCAGTACGTCTCGACGAGCGCGCCGACGACCGGGTTCGCGTCCTGGTCGGTGAGGTAGCCGAAGAGCGTCCCGTCGCGGTCGTAACGGACGGCGATGCCGCTGTCACCCGAGGCCGCGGTGATGGTCGACGACGAACGCAGCGCGTACGCGAGCAGGTTGTCGGCGACGGCGACGTGCCAGCCCGTGCCGATCGGCAGCTCGAGCGCGAACGTTCCGTCGGCGGCCGAGACGGCTGTGTACGTCGCGACGGTTGCGTTCGTGTTCGGGTCGACGTAGGCGAACGTGAGCGTCGCGCCTGCGACGGCTGCGTTCTGGTCGTCGAGCGCCGAGCCGGTGGCCGTGCCGTTCGGCAGGTAGACGACGTCCTGCTGCACCGTTCCGCCCGACGCGACGGCACCGACGGCCATCGCGGACGGGATCGTGTGGTCGGCGAAGTACCGCCCGTAGATCGTGCGCGTGCCGGGCGAGACGTGCAGGACGTACGCACCGCCGGTGCCGCTCGTGGTGCACTCGCCGAGGTCGTCGCAGATCGTCGCGCCGACAATGGCGTTGCCGCTGCCGTCGGTGACGGTGCCGGCGACGTTGCCGACGACGCGATAGGAGAGGTTGGCGGTCGTGGTGTGCAGCGCCGTGACGGTGACGGGCTGTGGGTCGGGCGTCCCGTAGGGGCTGACCTGCGGGCCGATCACCTCGTACGAGCCCGGCAGCACGTCGACCGAATACGTGCCGCCGCCGTACGTGTAGGCGAAGTACGTCGGCTGCGCGGTGCCGACCGCGATCGGCGACATTCCGCTGAAGTAGTGCTGGTGCTCGCCGCTCTGCAGCGCGGCGTAGTGCGACTGCGTGCCGGAGTAGACCTTGTCGGTGACCCACGTCCAGCCGTCGTAGTCGGACTGCAGCGAAACGCCTGCCGGCGTCGAGTCGTCGACGAGGGTGGTGGTCGTCCCGTCGGCGGTCGTGACCGTCGTGTCGTCCCACCACGCGGCGCCGCCCTGGAGGCTGTAGGCGATCCCGTCGACGTGGAGCCCCGAGAGGCCGACGGCCGAGATCGGGACCACGAGCTGCACCCATTGCCCCGTGGGCGGCAGGTCGCCGAGCCGGTTCCAGTCCGTGCTCGCGCCGCAGTTGCAGAAGAGGCCGTTCGCCCCCCAATACGCGCGGTGGCTCCAGCCGTACTCCGTGGAGTGGAACTGGAGCATCACCGTCGCCGGCGGGTGCGCCGGGTCGAGGTACACCCACGTCGAGAAGGTCGTCTGCGGATCCGTCGAGACGACGGTGACGTAGCTGTACTGCCCGACGGGGCTGCCGTTCGGGTCCGTCAGCGACCCGCTCAACGTGCCGAGCGCACGCCACGTGAACGTGGCGCTCGTGCCGGCCGCAGGAACCGTCACGACCTGCGTCGGCGGGCTCAGGTAGTGCGTGATCGTCGTGTAGGAGCTCGGGATCCACTGCCCGACCGGCATCAGGACCGTCTTCGTCGTGCCCGCCGTCGCCGTTTCCGGCATGTAGAAGGAGCTGCCCCACTGGTCGTACGCGTACCCGATCGCCGTCAGCGACTGGCTCGCCGTCAGGCCGAGGTCGCCGCCGAACGTGAGCGTGACCGGCGCCCAGTCGACGAACTCGAAGTCGACACCCGCGTACGTGCCGTCGCTCGGCGCGGTCGCGTACGTGTAGTACGTGTTGCCGCCCTTGACGCCGCCTGACGCGTACGTCCCGTTCGCGTTGCTGAGGGCACGCAGCTGCATCTGGATCTCCGTCTGCGCGTCGGCGAGCGCCTCGATCGAGTAGGTGCCGTCGCTCGCGGTCACGGCGGTGAACGACGCGCACCCGGTCGTGCACGACTGGTCCGTGATCGTGATGCCCGCGAGCGGCGTACCGTTCTCGTAGACGGTGCCGGTGATCGCGCCGTCCTTCTTCCAGTTGAGGTCCTGCCCCGTGATCGCTCCGCTCGCGAGTGCGGCGTTGTCCTCGTTGAAGGCGCTCGGCGACGGGAACCCGTAACCAGCGAGCTGCGTGCTCGACGAGACGTACGCGGACGCGCCGGGGAAGCCGGGTGCGTAGCCGCTCGGGTGGTTGTACGCGCCGTCCTCCGTCTGCATCTCGACGGTGTTCGTCGAGCTCCAGCCGCCCTGCGAGATCGCGTCGACCTTCAGGAAGTGGTCCTCGTCCTGCCACGCCAGGAGCCCGGCCTGTGCGTAGTTGCCGTTCAGCGGCGCGGTGACCGTCGTCTGGATCCACCAGTCGCCCGTCGGTGCGGATTGCAGGAACAGGTTCTGGTAGCTCGTCGCCTGATCCCAGAAATCGCCCGGCAGCGTCAGCGTGTTCAGCGAGCCGCCGGAGACGTTGTACGCCGGCGCGTCGGGATGCTGGATCTGGCTCCACCGACACGTGTCGAGCGACGTGCCGTCGAACGTGTCGCTCGCGCTCTCACCGGCGCAGCCGACGGCATTGCCAGTCGACGTCGTGAACGAGTCGAACGACGCGGTCACCGGTGTCGGCGAGCCGGCGCCGATTGCGTAGATGCCGAACGCCGTCGGGTTGAGGTCGCCGAACGTGAACGAGGTGATACGGATCCAGTTGTAGCCGTCGACGCTGTACCAGCCGGTGTACGTCGTCCCGACCTTCTGGAGCCGAACCGTCCACGTGTTCGAGACGGCGAACCCGGCCGGCGCCCCGATCGTGTAGGAGCCCGACGCGGCCGGCACAGAGACGCTGTAGTTGTAGTAGTGGGCGGACGAGTTGCTCGAGTTGTAGTAGTACGCATCCTGGCCGGACAGGGAGACGGTGACGTTGCCGGAGAGCGAGCCGATGTTCGCGGTGATCGCCCCGGAGACCGGGGTGTCTGCGGCGTAGAGGAAGTTCCACGTGACCGGCGCACCGGCTGCGGCGAGGAGCGGCAGGGAGTCGGACGGCGTCGTGTAGCCGCTCATCGGCTTCGCGTAGACGGTTGCGCCGCCCGCGACAATCGGGACGAGCAGGCTGTACGTGCCGTCCGCGCCAGAGGTGGTCGTCACGTTCGACGTTCCGGCTGCGCCGCCGTACGAGTACGACATGCTCGCCCACTGCGCGGAGTAGTCGCTCTCGACGGTCGCGCCCGCGAGGACGGTTCCGGGGGCGCCGCCGAAGACGACCCCGGTCAGCGTCGCGTCGCGATCCATGACGAGGTCGGCCACGGTCACCGGCGGCGCCCCGTTCTGCGTCGTCCCACTCTGGTACGCCCCGGTCCCGGTCGCGCCGCGCTTCGTGTACCCCGCGCTGACGAACGGCTCGACGGTATGCGTCGTCGCGGCGGGGTTGTTGAGGTAGAAGACGTAGACGCCGGAGGCGTCCGTCGGCGCCGTCGCTGCGTAGCCGCCCCAGTAGGTGGGGTCGAGCGCGACCGTCACGCCCGCGATCGGCGTCCCCTGGTCGTCGACGACGCGACCAGTGAGCTCGGCGGGCGGCGCGAACGCGAACGTCAGCGCGATCTCGTCGCCGGTCAGCGTGTAGGTCGTGACGCGCTGCGGGGACGGCGTCAGGTAGCCGGTGAGCGCATGCGCCTGAACCTGGAGCGCCTCGTAGTAGCCGAGGTTGGCGGGGTTGAAGAACACGTAGGCGAGCCCCGTGCTGTCGCTCGTCGCCGCGGAGAAGACGGTGCTGTACGGATAGAACCCGGACGCGCAGCCGCTGTCGGCGTAGTAACAGTTGCCGAACGTCGCGTCGAACGTCGCCCCGGCCACCGGGTTGCCGTCCTTGTCGACGGCGTGCACGTCGACGCGCGCAGTCGGGAGCACCGCGCTCACGACGTCGTCCGCAACGACGCCCGTGTACTGAGCCGAGGTCGAGTTCCATCGGTTGTAGTCGGGCGTGGAGACATAGATCGTCCCGGTGCCGCCCGCCGCCGCGACACTCCAGTGGCCGCTCGAGTCGGTCGTCGCATACGCGTAGTCGCCGACGTTCGGGACGATCTGCACCGACGCGTTCGCGACGGCTGTCCCGAACGAGTCGACGACCGTCCCCGAGAACGTGACGACCGGGACGTACGCGACGTTCGCCGTCTGGACGGATCCCGACGGGAAGGCGGAGTAGCCGTAGTTGTAGAGCGACTGCGTCGGCGGCGTGACGTAGGGCGCGATCGCGGACGGGCGGATATCGAATCGCGTGTACTGGTAGCCGCCGCTGATGCCGGTCGGCAGGTATGCGCGGTACGTCCCGGAACCGTCGCTCGAGAACGTGCCGAGGCTGCCGGAGTCGTACCAGCCGTAGTAGTAGTAATAGTGGTAGAGCTCGATCTGGACGCTTCCGTTGAGCGGTGCGCCTGTCGGATCGCTCAGCGTGCCGCTGATCTCGAAGTCGGTGGCGGCGAAGTCGAAGAAGTAGACGTCTGCCGTCGTCGTGAAGCTCAGATTGACCGCGTCATGGGATGCCGTCGCGTCGACCTGCAGCGTGCCGCTGCTCGGACCGAGGACGCTGAAGAAGCCGTCGACCTCGGACGTGTAGTCGATCTCGTCGCCGCTCGCGCTGAAGATGCGGACCGTCTCGCCCGGGAGGTACCGGCCGAACGAGTCGACGAGGAACCCGTAGAGCGTGACCGTGTACGGCGTGAAGACGAGCAGGCTCGGGTCGAGCGTGATCGCCGCGCCCGCGGACCCGCCGATGTTGTAGATCGCGGGCGGGCGCGCGTAGCCGGTGACGCGCGAGGTGATGGAGAGAGAGCCGGAGAACGTTCCGTTGTCGTTCGCGTAGTTCCAGACGACGAACGATCCGGTCGCGTCCGTCTGCAGGTCGACGTAGCTGCCGTTCGTCGAATCGAACTCGAACCCGACGCCCGCCGCCGGCGCGCCCGTGTCGGACAGCGTCATCGTGCCGCTGACGACGGCGGCGCGGCGGTAGACGAAGTCGAAGGGCCCCGTCGACGGCGGCGCCGGAGTCACCCACTGCTGGTTCCGCGGTGTCGCGTACCCACCGAGCGTTCCGGTGTCGAACGCTGCGTCGTCGAACGCCTGGATCTCCCAACCCGTCTGCGACAGGAGGAGCGTCCAGCGACCGTTCGCATCGGTCACGGCGGTCTGGTCGCTCCCGTACGACCCGTTCCAGAGCGCGCGGACGACGATCCCCGTGATCGGAGTCCCGGTGTCGTCGGTCACGTACCCGAAGACGGGCGTCCCGAGGCGCGTCAACGTGACGTCCTGCGCGCTCAGGTCGCCGTTGCCGTCCGGATACGCGAGGTCGACGTTCGCGTACGCCTGGCCGTAGCGGCCGGTCGTGTAGCCCTGCGGGGCCCCGACGTAGACGTTGATCGACGACAGGCCGTTCGGCAGCCCGATGGAGTAGGTGCCGTCGAAGCCGCTCACGCCGGACGCGCTTGCGTAGGTGTCGTCGATCGTCCAGTACTGGACGCTGACCGACGCGCCGGCGACGGGATTCCCGGCGTCGTCGAGCACGCGTCCGGAGACGACGCGCGTGAAGGGCGTGTAGACGAGGTCCTGGATGGTCGTCGTCGTGGGATCGACGGTGACCGAGTGCCCGTGGTCGAGGGCCGTCGGCGCGTACCCCGCAGCGTCGGCACCCGTGAGCGTCCACGACGTCGCGTTGCCGCCGATCGTGAACGACCCGTCGCTGCCGCTCGTGACGGTCTCGAACCCGTTCGTGACGCCGACGCCCGCGACGGGGGTGCCGTCGGCTGTCCGCGTCACGCCGCCGACGTACGCCGCCCACCCCGAATAGGCCAGCGCGAGCGGTGTTCCGGCGCCGCTGTCGGCGACGCTGACCGACGGCGTGCGGAGGTTGACGATCGTCTCCGCGGTGACGATCCACGCGCCGCGCGTCACCCCGAGGCTGAACGTTCCGTCGTCGGCGGTGACGGTACGCACCGTCCACCCCGCCGCGTTCGTCGCGGTGACGGTGCGGCCGGCGGCGGGCGACCCGTCGTCGAGCGTCAGCGTGCCGGTGAGCGTCGCCTGCACCGCCGGCACGCCGCCCTGCAGGGCGGAAGCGTCGAGCGCCTGCGACGGCGTGAACGCGAGGCTCGCACCGGCGAGTGCGATCGTCTGGCCGGCGGTGCCCGTGACGACGAACGGCGCGGGCTGCGCGTGCGCGGCGACCGCCGACGTGAAGCTCAGCGTCTGCGAAACGGTTCCGTCGGTCGCGGCGGGCGCCCACACGAGGAGCTCGCCGGCGGAGTTCGCCGTCCACGCGGTTCCCCCGACCGTCACGGTCGCGCCGGGAACGGGCGCGCCGGTGTCGGCGAGGGTGACGACGCCGCTCGCGACCGCGGCGCGAACGTAGCGGAAGTCGATGCCGGTGAGGCCGCCGTCCGGGACCGTCGGGTACTGGGCGTCGGGTGCCGTGTAGCCGGGGAACGAGCTCGTCAGCTGAACCGACCAGCCGCCGGCGACGCCGAGCAGCGTGTACGCGCCGTCGGTGCCGCTGGTCGCGTACTGGTAGCCCCACCCGTTGTAGCCCTGCACCGTCGCGCCCGCGATCGGCATGCCGAGGTCGTCGGTGACGAGGCCGGTGACCGGAACGGTGAACCGCTGGTAGGTGATCGCCGGGACGGTGATCGGCCCGGGCGGCGGCAGGTACGCGAAGCTCGAGACGTTGCCGGCGTATCCGAAGGAGTCTCGCGGGTAGACGTCCACTTCCTGCGTCGCCGCGGGAACGGTGAACGAGTACGTCCCGTCGGCGGCAGTCGTGCTGTAGATGTACTGCCAGCCGTAATTCGGGTCGTAGTAGTCGGCCTCGAACGCTGCCCCGGCGACCGCGTCGCCGTTCTGGTCGTGCGCAGTCCCCGAGACCGTTCTGGGCATCGCCGTGTAGACGAGCGCGACGGGACCGGCGGTGCCGGCGTCGACGGTGACGGAGTGCGACGCAACGTGCTCAGCCGCCTCGAGCGAAGCCGGGTAGTAGCCGATGACGTCGGCGCCGGTGATCGTCCACGTCCCCGTGTTCCCGCCGAGCGTGAACGAGCCGTCGGCCGCGCTCGTCGTGGTCTCGTACGCGTTCGACACCGTGATGCCGGCGAGCGGCGTCCCGCCCGAGGTCTCCGCCGTGCCGGAGACGTAGAGCGGCCACGTGGTGAGCTGGAGCGTCAGCGGCCCCGTGGCGGACACGGTGTCGATCGAGGTCCCGGCGCCCTGGTAGCCGCTCCCGTCGGCGCTGATGAACCAGGTCGCCCGCGTCAGCCCGAGGGAGAAGGAGCCGTCGTCGGCCGTCGTCGCTGTCACGCGCAGCGACCCGCTCGTCGCCGTCACGGTCGCGCCGCCGACCGGGGTCGTGCCGTCCGGCGCGACGACCGTGCCCGCGAGCGCCACCTGCACGCTCGGCACGCCGGACGCGAGGTCGCCGGCGAGCAGGTACGAGCTGAAGTGATGCAGTTGCGCAGTGATCGTGTGCGCGGCGACGTCGACGACGCCGTTCTGCGGCGTCAGGTCGCCGGCGGCGCCGATCAGCTCGAGCTGCGGCGTGCCGTGCGCGGGGTCGAACCGGATCGTCAGGGTCGGCGCGACTGCGAAATGGTCGATCTCGTTGCCGGTCGCATCGACGATCGAGACGCTGTAGACCGGTGAGGCTGCGTTCGCCGGTGGAGCGCCGGCGGTGATCGTGACGGTGACGTCGGAGGCGACGGCGCCCGGAGCGAACGTGACGGTTGCGTTCCCGTCGGCGCTCGTCACCGAGCCGCCGGCGGCTGCAGTGACGACGCCGGTACCCGGCGGGCCCCGTGCCGCCGCGCTCGACGTGGTGGTCGGAGCCGTCGACGATGCAGTCGCGGCGGCCGGGGCCGTCCCGCCTTCGGCGGCGACGGTCGTCGCGCCGGAGGTCGTTCCGGGCGCGGGCGAGCCCGCGGCTGCCGTGCCGTTCGCGTCCGCGCTGCCTGCGCTCGGATCGGCCGGGACCGCCGACCCGTTCGCGGACGTGCCGTTGTCCGGCGCGGATGCCGTGATGTCGGGCGATGTCGAGCCCGTCGAGACGCCGGACGACGAGACGAGCGTCGTCGTGTTCGTGACGGTCGTGGTGACCGTCGTCGTCGTGACGGTCGTGGTCGGCGGCGCCGGCGCGGGGTCGGGTGCGGTCGGCGCGCTCGGCACGGATGCGTCGTCGGGCGCAGGCGCCGCGACGTCGGACGTCGCCGGCTCGGCCGGCGGGGCCGCCGTCACCACGGTCGTGTCGGGCGTCGCCGGGGCGGCGGTAGCCGTGTCGTCGCGCGGCGCGGGCGCGGGTGCAGGTGCAGTGACGCCGATCAGGAACTGCTCCTGCGGCGAGAGCGGGCCGGACGGAAGATCACCGAGGTCGAACGCGGCGGGCGTGTCCGTCCCGTCGGGCGCAGACGCCGCGACGGTCGCGTCGCTGGGGGCGTCGGCGGTTGCCGGCGGCGTGTCGGACGGCGTCATCGGCGGCACCGGCGTATCGCTCGTCGACGTCATTGGCGTCATCGGCGGCACCGGCGCGTCGGCCGTCGGCGTCATCGGCGGCACGTTCGGCGGCGTCGCCTGCTGCGCCGGAGTCGAGGCAGCGGGCGCAGCTGCGTGAGCCGGCGCCGTCTTCGGAGTCGAGCCGGCGAAGGAGTACGACGACCTCGCGACCGGCAGGCGCACCCGGTGCGCGTGCTGCGGCGCCGTGTTGCGCACGACCGTCCGGTGACGGACGACGCGCGTGAGGTGGTGGACGCGCCGGTTCACGACGACACCGCCGTCGTGGGGCACCGTCGTCGCGCGCGGGACAGCCGGCGCGCGCAGCTGCGGGAACCGGAACGTCGGGACGGCGAGCTCGTGCAGCGGCGGCGTGTACCCCGGCGTCGCGAGTGCGGCGACGATGGGCGACACGTTCCATACGAGCAGCGGCAGCGCGCCCAGGCAGGCGACGAGAATGGCGAGCGGCCGCGAACGGCGCAGCGTCTCGAGGCCTACGGCCCCGCTCCCCCAAGCTGAACGTCCCTCTACCGCAAGTGCGGTGATAATCGCCCCTCCCCCGGTCCCTCCGGCCGCGCCCCCCGCGACCTCGCGCAATCCTGCACCCCTCTCGGGGGAATTTCAATAGGTCCTCCGGCCAGTTTCGAGCAGGCTCGCCCTCCCTTTTCCCCGAGTTCTGTTTTACCCTGGTTGCGGATGGCCACGGCGACGCGGGAGGGGTACCGGTCGTTCGTTCCTCGCGTCGTGCGCGAATGGGACGCGCACGCGCCGGGCCGCCTCGGTCGAGTCCTCGACGCCTCGCTCCTCGGTCTCGACATCTCCGGCTTTACGGCACTTTCGGAGAAGCTGGCAGGACAGGGGAAGATCGGCGCCGAGGAGCTCGTGCGCCTGATCAGCGCCTGTTACGCAGGCCTCATCGACATCGCCGATCGCCACGGCGGCGACGTCCTCAAGTTCCGCGGCGACGCCCTCCTCATCCTCTTCGACGGCGCAGGCCACGAGCTTCGCGCGACGCAGTCGGCTCTTGCGATGCAGGCCTACATCGACTCAACAGGCAGCACTGACTCGTCCGCAGGCCCCGTCACGCTCGCGATGGCAGCGGGGCTCGTCTCGGGCAACTGCCACCTCTTCCTCGTGGGTAACGCTCGGCGCGAGCTCATCGTCTGCGGGCCCGCCGCGACCGCGATGCTCCGCCTCGAAGACGCGGCGGAGGGAGGCGACATCCTCGTGTCCGACCGGACGGCCGAAGCACTGCCGGCGGGAACGATCGGAGCTGCGCGTGCGAACGGATTCCTCGTTCGGCGCGAGCGCGAGCTCGCGGCGACGGCGGCGCCCGCGCAGCTCGACGAGCTTGTGCACGATCTGTCGCCATTCTTGCCGCCGCCGCTCCGCATCGCAGTCGAGACCGGCGCGCTCGAAGCCGAGCACCGCCACGCGACTGCCGCGTTCCTGAAGTGGAGCGGCGGCGACGGCCTCGCCCTCCACGGCGAGGAGGCAGGAGCACTGCTCGCCGAGCTCGCCGACGCGGTCACGACGACGACGGACGAACTCGGGGTGACGTGGCTCGAGTCGGACATCGACGCCGACGGCGGAAAGCTGTACCTCGTAGCCGGGGCGCCGGTGCGCGCGGGCGACGAGGAAGAGCGGATGCTGCGAGCCGTGCGGGCGATCGTCGACGCGCACGTCGGACCGCCGATCGCCGTCGGCGTCAACCGCGGCCCGGTGCTCGCCGGCCCGATCGGGTCATGGTCGCGGCGAACGTACGCCGTCATGGGGGACACGGTAAATCTCGCGGCGCGGCTCGCCGCCCGCGCCGACAAGGGTGAGATCCTCGCCACGGCCGACGTCGTCGACCGGTCGCGGACGCGCTTCGCGACGACGAGCCGCCAGTTCCTGATGAAGGGCAAGACGAACCCGGTGACCGGTTACGGGGTCGGCGAGCCGCAGACGGACGAGCCGCCGTCGGCGCCCGCCGCAGCTCTCCCGCTCGTGGGACGGACGGTCGAGCTCAGCATGCTGACGGAGGCGGTCGACGCCGCACGGCTTCGCCAGAGCCGCGCCGTCGAGCTGGTCGGCGAGCCAGGCGCCGGTAAGTCGCGGCTCCTCGAGGAGCTGCTCGGCAGCGTCGTCGGGTTCCAGGTGATGCAGGCGCAGTGCGACGCGTACTCGGCGTCGACGCCGTTCGCGCCGTTCCGTGCACTCCTCCGTCCGCTGATCGGCGGGCTGCCCGACGAGTCGTCGGCGTCGGTGGGCGCGAAGCTCTCTACCTTCGTCGCGTCGGTGATGCCCGACCTCGCGCCGTGGACGCCGCTCCTCGCGCTGCCGTTCGACGCAGCCGTCGAGACGACGCGCGAGGTCGACGAGATCGATCCGAGCTTCCGGCGGAACCGCCTCCACGACGTGCTCGAGCAGTTCCTCGCGCGGATCCTCCTGATGCCGACCGTGATCGCTGTCGAGGACACGCACTGGCTCGACGACGCGTCGCAGCTCGCACTCGAGCGGCTCGCACAGCCGGCACTCCGGCCCTGGCTCGTCGTCCTGACGCGGCGTCCCGCCGGTCGCGCGCTGGTCGGCGAGGAGGGGGCCATCGTCGAGCTCGCGCCGCTCGACGATGCCGCCGCACGGGAGCTCGCACTCGCCGCGGCCGGCGACGTCGTCCTGTCGGAAGAACAGCTGGTCGCCGTGACGGAGCGCGCCGCCGGGAACGCGCTCTTCGTCCGCGAACTGGCGGCGGCTCCCGCGCTCGACGACGAAGTGCTTCCCGAGAGCGTCGAGTCGCTGCTGACGGCGCGTATCGACACGCTCGACCCGACCGACCGGCGGCTCCTCCGCCACGCGTCGGTAATCGGCACGTCGTTCGACGTCGACCTGCTCCGCGAGATCCTGCCGGACGAGCTCGACGAGACGGATCCCTGGGATCGCCTCGCCGAGTTCGTCGAGCGCGACGAGGTCGGCTCGATCAGGTTCCGCCACGAGCTCGTGCGCGCGGCAGCGTACGACGGGCTGTCGTTCGAGCGCAGGCGCGAGATCCACTTCGCAGTCGCGTACGCGCTCGAGCGTCGCGGCGCGCAGCCTGCGGTCCTGTCGCTCCACTTTCTCGTCGCCGAGCTGTTCGAAAGGGCGTGGATGTACGCGGTCATCGCCGGAGACGATGCCCGGACGAAGTACGCGAACGTCGACGCGGCCGTGTTCTACCGCCGCGCGCTCGCGGCGGCAGGCGCCTTCGACGTGCCGGCGGACGAGCTCGCGCGCGTCTGCGAGGCGCTGGGCGACGTGCTCGAGCTAACCGCGCACTACGAGGAGGCGGACGGCGCGTACGCCCGCGCGGTCGGCGCCGGAGGCACACCGTCGCGACTCCTCCGCAAGCGCGGGGTTATCCACGAGCGTCTCGGCAGATACGACGACGCGCTCGCGCTCTACGAACGCGCCGAGGAAGGGGCGGATTCCGAGGAGCGCGTTGCGGTGCAGCTCGGACAGGCGATCGTGCTCTACCGCCAGGGGCGGATCGATGAATGCGCTGTCTCTGCAGCGGCCGCAGCCGAAGCTGCGGCGGCGCTCGGCGACCGGCGGTCGCTCGGCGAGGCGTACTACATCCGCGCGGCCGCGGAGGTCGACAAAGGGACGCCGGCACCTGAGTACCTCGACCGCGCGCTCGCGATCTTCGAAGAGCTCGGTTTGCTGCACCGCCAGGCGACAGTGCTGAACAACATGGGCGTGCACGCGTACTACGACGGCGACTGGGAGACCGCCCTCGAGCTGTACCAGCGGTCGGAAGAGGCGGTGAGGCGGGCAGGCGACGTCCTCACCGGCGGCCACGCCGCGAACAACCGAGCCGAGATCCTGCTCGACCAGGGGCGGCTCACGGATGCGGCAATGCTGTTCGACGAGGCCCTGCGCACCTACCGCGCTGCGAAGTTCCCCATCGGCGAGTCCCTCGTACGCATCAACCTTGGTCGCCTCGCGGCCGCAGACGGCCGCTTCGCCGAGGCGCGTGAACATCTCGACGACGCCTCCGACCTCCTGCGCTCCCTCGGCTCCGAGAGCTTCCTCCTCGAGGCGCAGGCGCGGCGTGCCGAGGCGTACGTCCTCGAGGGACGCCACGACGAGGCGACCGCGCTCGCGCTCGACGCGCTAGAGGGAATGCAGAGGACCGGCGAATCAGGTGTCCGCGTGGCGCTCCTCGAGCGCGTGCTGGCGCTAGCCGCCGTACAGGCGCGGCGGCCCGGCGACGCCGTGCCCCACTTCGAGCGGAGCCTGGAGGTCGCGCGCGACCTCGGCGCGCTCTACGAGATCGCGCGGACGCTCGCGGCGCGTGCAGCCGCCGGTCTCGGCAACGAGACCGACGCCGACCAGGCGTCGTCGCTCGCGGCGCGACTGGGGGTCGTTGCGACTCCGACCGTCCCGCTGCCGTAGCTACGACCGCAAGACGAAGTACTGCTTCTTGGACTGCGCGAGAACGGTGCCGTCCGAGGCGTAGAGCGTCAGCATCACGTAGTACGTCCCGGCCGTCTGACCCTTCGTCTGCAGGTTGTAGATGTACTGGTAGTCGGTCGCTCCCGTCCAGCGGAACGCATCGCCCGTGTCCGGCGTTGCGCTGACGATTGTCGTCGGTTGTGTCGAATCCGTCGACGAGTCGTACTTCTTGAACGTGATCCGCGCGACGCTTCCCGCCGGCGGAGACGTGAGCAGCTTCGTCTTCGCCGCATCGAGGTACACCTGGAACTTCACCGGGATCGTGCTGTTGATCTTGTGCACCATCAGATCCGAGGCGAGCGGGTTGTCCTGGTCGTTCGTCGCCGTGCGGATCGGCTGCAGCACGTCGCCGACGACAAATCCGACGGTATAGGTGAGCGTGTTCGTGCGCGTGCGACCCGCATTGTCCGTCGCCGTCGCGGTGAGCGTGTGCATGCCGAGTGCGCTCGAGTAGCCGGCGACGATGCAGCTCTGCAGCCCGGAGATTGCGTCGCTCGAGGTGCACCCGATGGCCGACTGTGGCGGAAGGTCGGCAGTCCCGTAGATCTTCGCCTGAATTCCGGTGAACGCCGGAACCGCGGGATCGGTTAGATCCACCTTCAAGCCGGCCACCGAGTCGTGCGCTGCGTTCCCGGCATTGTCAACCGCTGTCGCTGCGATGGTCTGCGGCGACGCGGACTCGCCAAGGGTCGCTTGACTCGCCTGCGGACTCGACCCGTCGACGACGCAGCTTCCGGCCGCGACGCCGGAGACGTCGTCAGTGCAGGCGAACGTCACACTCGGCGCGGTCTTGTACCACCCGTTCGTCCCGTCGGGTGCCGCCGGAGCGATCGTGTGCGTGATCGCGGGCGCGAGGGCGTCGACGAGGAACACGCGCGTCGCGTCGCCGCCGTCGGCGCTCCGACCTTCCACGATGTGCGCGCCGTCGCCGGCGAGCGTCAGCGGCCCCGTAGCGGGCGCAAACGGATCACCGTCGACCGAGACGGTTGCCGCGTCGCCCGCGACGGTCACGGAGAGCGGGCCCCGGTACCAGGTGCCGGTGTCGGGATCGCGACTCGGCGTGATGGTGACCTTGGTCCCGGTCGGCGTCGGCAGCGGCTGCGCGTCGAAGTACCGGCCCTTGTTCGAGCTGTAGCCGCAGTTGCCGGAGGCGTCGCAGACCTCGACGAAGAACTGCACCTGGGTCCCGCCGAAGGTGGCACCTCCAGACCAAAGGTCGCTGTTCGCGTCGTGCTGCAGCTGCAGCGCGCGCCAGGTGCCGGCGTTGTCGGCGTCGTAGACGACCTGCGCGAACGTCACGGTGCCGGGGCCGCCGGTCTCTGTCAGATCGGCGAACCGCCCGCTGAAGGTGACCGTCCCGTTCGAGATGAATGACGAGATCGCGTCGATCGTCGGGGGCACGAAGTCGCTGCTCGCGGAATACGTGACGCGGCCGCCGATGTGCGTCCACTTCCGCTCCACTCCCTGGCGTGACGCCGAGTCGACGAAGAACTGCCCCGTCGCAAGGTTGACGTTCTGGCGGAGCCCGTTCGTGTCGTCGAGCGTCACGAGCGTCGGCACCTTCGACGGCCACGCCTCGTCGGTGAACTGCGGCTCGGGCTCGTTCGCCGTCAGGTCGACCGTCGGCCGGACGTTGTCGGGGTCGAACGGCGTCAGGTCGGCGCTCGTCAGGGTGTCGACGACCACGCCGTGGGCGACG
>DATDNT010000114.1:0-40202 GCA_036518135.1 Gaiellaceae bacterium
CGCCCCGACGGCGAAGGTGTCGATCTACGTGCCGAACGGCTACACCGTCTCGAGCGCGGTGCCGGGGACGAAGCTCGGGACCGTCACCGCGACGGCGTCGGCCGCCGACCTCGGCGGCGCCGTGCTGCCGCTGACGGGCGAGCTCGACTCGATCGCCCCGACCGCGACGACCGCGGCGCAGGCGCAGCAGTGCGGCGTCACCCCCGCCCAGACGTGGGACCTGCACCTGACGGCCGCGGGGCAGACGCTCGACATCCCGCTGTTCGTCGTCGCGACCGCGGGGCCCGAGGCGTCCCTCGGCGCGACGAAGCTCGTCGTCTGCCTGCCGCCGCCGGACGTGCCCGTGGGCACGCCGGGCCGCGCGACCTTCGGCGCGAAGCTCCTGTCGGCGACGTTCGACGCGGCGGCGATCACCAACCCGACCGCGTCCGGCGACTACCGCTGGACGTCGCTGTGGACGCCGTACACGCCGGGCAAGGGCGTCCCGAACCCCGCGGGCTCCGTCGAGTCGCAGTCGCTGCGCCACCTGCCGGTCGTCCTCAACTCGGCGACGGCGCGCAAGAAGGTGACGACGCACAAGACGATCCGCGTCCACGGCAAGAAGAAGAAGGTCAAGGTCGTCGTGACCGCGGTCGGCTTCGCGTCAGCGGTCTCCGAGAACGGCAAGGCCCCGGCGAGCGCGGTCTACACGACGACGGCCCGCGGCAAGAAGCTCGGCGCGCAGAAGGGCGCGTTCGTGATGGCGGGGATCAAGACGCTGAAGCTGACGGTCACGGCCGTCGTCGACAGCGACTCCGGGTCCGTCCCGACCGGCCAGACCGCGACGGCGAGCGACCTCTTCTACCACGACCTCGGCGCGTCCGGCTGCGTGGCGTCCCCGCTCTTCCAGGGGCTGCCGTGCATCGACGCGACGATCGGCGGCATGCGTCTGACGAAGACGCTGACCGTCCGCGGCTTCTAGCCGCACCCCTTCGGAGAGGGGCCCACGCGGGGCCCCTCTCCGTATCCTGGTCTCCCTGTGGCGGCACCGATCCGCATCGGCACGTGCTCCTGGGCCGACGACGCACTCTCGAAGTTCTGGTACCCGCCGGGTGTGCCGGCACGTGAACGGCTCCCGTACTACGCCGAGCGGTTCTCGACCGTCGAGGTCGACTCCACGTATTACCGCGTGCCCGACGAGAAGATGGTGCAGGGCTGGGCCGACCGCACGCCCGACGGGTTCGTGATGCACGTGAAGGCGTTCGGGCTGATGACGCGCCATCCGGTCAAGCTCGAGCAGGTCCCGCCGGATCTGCGCGGAGGCTTGCCGGTGGACGACCGCGGACGCGTCGACCGCCCGCCGCGCGAGGCGCGCGCCGAGGTGTTCCACGTGTTCCTCGACGCGCTCGAGCCGCTGCGCGCGCAGGGGAAGCTCGGCGGGATCCTGTTCCAGATGCCACCGTACGTCGTGTGGAAGCCGTCGGCGCTCGACTACCTCGAGTGGGCGCGCGACCAGGTCGGCGAGGACGGGTTCCTGTTCGAGCCGCGGCACCGCTCCTGGTACGCCGAGGACATCCGTGCCGAGCTGCTGCGCTGGCTCGAGAAGCGGCGGATGACGTGGGTCGTCGTCGACGCGCCGAAGACCGACGGCAAGAACGTCCCGGAGACGCTCGTCGCCGTGACGACGCCCACGGCGTACGTGCGTTTCCACGGCCGGAACGCCAGGACGTGGAACGCGCGCGGCGGCTCGGCCGCGCATCGGTTCGACTACACGTACGCGGAAGAGGAGCTCCGCGAGTGGGTGCCGCCGCTGCGCGAGCTCTCGAACGAGGCCGAGGAGGCGTACGCGTTCTTCAACAACAACAACCAGACGAACGGGGTCGCGCAGGCACCGGCGGGCGCGCAGCTCCTGCGGAAGCTGCTCGAGGAGGAGAAGGTGCCGGTCGGATGAGGGTGCTGGCTGTCATCCACTCGCCCGACGCGGGGCCGGAGCTGTTCGAGGAGGTGCTCGCCGAAGAGGGGCACGAGCTCGTGCAATGGGACATCCGCACGCAGGGCTCGCCGCCGCACGACGTCGACGCCGTGATGGTCTTCGGCGGCGACCAGAACGTCGGCGAGGAGGTGCAGCACCCGTGGCTGCACGAGGAGTACGACGCCTTGCGCCGGTGGTTCGAGAACGGCACCCCGCTCCTCGGCGTGTGTCTCGGCGCCCAGACGCTCGCGCACGCGTTCGGCGCGACGGTGCAGCCGCACCGCCAGGAGCTCGCCGGCTTCTACGAGACGGAGCTGACGGACGAGGGCCGGCGGGACGCCGTCCTCGGCGTGCTGCCCGAGCGGTTCGAGGCGTTCAATGCGAACGCGTACACGTTCGACATCCCGCGCGGCGCGGTCGCGCTCGCGCACGGCCCCGTCGCGCAGGCCTACCGGCTCGGCGCGCATGCCTGGGCCGTGCAGTTCCATCCGGAGATCCGCCGCGACCACGTGATGCGCTGGTTCGAGGAGCGCTCGCCGCGGCCGCCGCAGGAGATCGCGGCAGAGCTCGACGAGAAGCTGCCGGCGTGGCAGGAGCTCGGGCGGAAGCTGTGCCGCGCGTTCCTCGGCGCGGCGTCTACTCGATAGGCAGGTCGTCGTGGCGCGACCACTCGTGCCACGAGCCGACGTAGTTGCGCGCGTCGTAGCCGAGCGAGCGCAGCACCTGCGTCGCGATCGCAGAGCGCGAGCCGCCGTGGCAGTACGCGACGACCTCGGCGCCTGCCGCGAGTCCGAGCGCGGCGTGCACGTCGTCGGGCGTCATCTCCATCAGGCGGTACACGTCGAGGTTGCGCGCGCCCGGGATGTGGCCCTGGCGCGGGTCGCACGGCTTGCCGAGGCTGCCGTCGTACTCGTGCGGCGAGCGCACGTCGACGACGGGGACGTCGCCGAGCCGCCGTGCGAGCTCCTCGATGCCGATCTCGCTCACAGCGCCCGCACCAGCTCGACCTCGGCGCGCACCGACTCGCGCAGCTCGAGCTCCGCGAGCCACGTCGCGATTCGCGTCGGCAGCTCGAGGCCAAGCATGTCGCGCGCGCGGATCACCCACGGCACGTACGCGACGTCGGCATAGAGGCTCTGGCCGACCTCGAGCCGGTCGAGCTTCGCCGACAGGTCGTTCGCGTCGCCGCGCCGGAACGCGTAGTAGTCGTCGCCGAGGTTCTCGTCGAAGCGGTTGACGAGCAGCCGTGCGCGTGCGCGCGCGCGCGGGTCTTCCGGCAGGAGCCCGGGCTGCAGCTCCTCGAGGAGCTCCATCAGCACCTCCGACTCCGGGATGTCGTCGAGGACCGGCACGCGGCCGTTGGGAGGATTGAGCTCGAGAAGCCACCGCGGACGGTCCGAGAGGTCGACCTCGACGCGCTCGACCTCGATCCCCTTCTCGGCGAGCGCGATCCGAACGCGCGCGCAGTACGGGCAGCGCGGCGCGTCGATCAGCTTCATCACGGCTCGAGCCCCATCAGCCGCGCGATCTGCTCGTACAGGTCGGCCGGCAGGTCGGCGGGCGACGCCGCGGTGCGCGCGACGCGACGCACCTCGTCGCGGTCCGCGCCCGTGAGCCGCGCGACGAGCGTCGGGTTCGCCTCCAGCGCCAGCTCGTCGCCCTTCGGCAGCTCCCCGTAGTACGCGGGGACGGAGAGGTACTCGTCGACCATGCGTCCGCGTTCGTAGAGGCGGAAGCGCACCACCTCGCCCTCCTGCGCGAGCGCGACCGTGACGGCGCCGAGGCGCTCGGACAGCTCCTTCGCAAAGCGTCCGTGTGCGTCGCGGTCGGTGTCGAAGACCGCGTCGACGACCCGGATCCAGCTCGCGGACGCCGTCACCTGCGGCGACTCGGGGCGCGGCACGAACTGGGCGATCGCACGCTCGACGGACTGCTCGTCGTCCGTCTGCACGTGCGTCGACGCTCGCTGCTCGCCCGCCGAGCGCTCCGCGAGACGCTGCTCGAGCGAATCGACCGGCGCCGCCATGAAGAGCGCGGACTCGCGGAAGCCGAGCCGGCGCCACACCGTGATCGCGCGGTCGTTCGACGCGACGACGTCGAGGCTGACGAACCGCGCGCCCTGCGCGCGGGCGACCTGGACGCACTCGCGCAGCAGCGCCTTCGCCACGCCCTGCCGGCGCGCCCGCTCGCGGACGTGCACGAGCTGCACGTGAGCCCGCCCACGCTCGGTCTTCTCGATGCGCGCGACCGCAACCGCACCGCCGTCGTCCTCGGCGAGGAAGACGCCGCCGCCGCGGATGTCGTCGAGCGTGTCCTTCCACTCGTCGTCCCAGGTCTCGGGGTCCTCGATCTCCCAGGGGACCTCGCGCTCGAACTCCTCCCAGAGCTCACGCAGGACCGCTTCGTCGGCCTCGGTCGCCCGCCTGATCGTCATCCGGCGAGCAGGTACTGGGCCGACAGGTTCTGGAACGGATGGAGCATCGTGCCGAGGTCGTCCACGCCGACACCGTAGAGGGTGGCGGCGGCCTTGCGGAGCACGAGGTCGCCGGCGGGCCAGGCGTGCGGGCGGCCCAGGTGACGCGCGAGGAACCACTCGGCGGTCCACGGGCCGAGCCCGCGGTGCGCCACGATCCGCGCGCGCACCTCGTCGTCGCTTCGCGCGCGGAGCTCGTGCAGGTCGTCGTCGCTCCGAGCGAGCGCGACTGCGTACTCAGCCTTCCGCCGCGTGAGGCCGGCGGCGACGAGCTCGCCCTCGCCCGCCTCAGCCACGCGCGCGCGAGTCGGGAACGCCCACGCGTCGCCGACGCGCTCGCCGAGGCGCTCGATCAGGCGGTTGCGGATCGCGCCGGCGCTGAAGAGCGAGATCTGCTGGGCGGTGATGGACGTGACGAGCGCCTCGAACGGGTCGGCGTGGAGCGGCGGCCGGAAGCCGTGCAGCCGCTCAACGACCGCACGCAGCGGTGCCTCCGCCCACGCATAGAAGGCAGGCAGGTCGTAATGGGCGCCGAGCATGTGCAGGACGACGCGCCGCGCCTCGTCGTCGAGCGGTTCGACGTCGACCCCGCCTTCGGCGGGTGCGATGCGGACGTCGCGGCCGCCGATCGCGCGGTGCACGACCCCGTCGACGAGGCGGTACGCGAGGTCCGTGCCGAACACGTGGAACCGGCGCACCGACAGCGAGAAGTCGAACGGCTCAGGTAAGCGCAGCAGCGACATCGAAGAGCGTCTCGAACGGCTCGTAGCGCACGCCGTTCGCGTCGAGGTACTCGGCGAGCCCCGCGCGCGCGAAGATGCGGTCGGCAGCGAGCGCGGCGCACCGGTCGGAGTACCCGTCGCCGACGTACACGAGCGGCCGCTCCGGCAGCGAGCCGCGCTTGCAAGGCTCGCCGCACGCCGCGCAGTCGGAATCGGACTCCCAGCGAATGCGCCAGCCGTCGGGGCGCGCGTCCACGCGGTTTGCCCGCACACGCGCGCGCACGTCCTCGCGCCGCAGCACCGGCTCGATCGTCTCGTGGAAGCTCGACGAGAGGATCAGCGGGTCGTGCACGGCGGCGAGCTCGCGGAAGCCGCCCCGGATCTCGGCGTGCTCGACGACGAACGAGACGACGTCGGCGAGCTCGGCCGACACGGTCGCGAATTCGGCCTCCATCACGGCGCGATGCGTCATCGTGCCGGCGGCGAGCGCCGCATCGAGCTCGTCCTCGATCGAGGCGTCGCCGAACTCGTGCAACACCATGAGCAGCGTGTCGCGCACCGTGACGGTGCCGTCCCAGTCGAGGACGACGTTCAAGCGTCAGACGTGCGAGGTGACGCCGGCCTGCGAGTCGCCCGACGCGCCCTCCGCCCACGAGTACATGTACTTGCCGTCGTCGAGGTCGGCGGCGAGCGTCGTCAGCCGCAGCGGATGGAACGTGTCGCACATCACCGCGTACTCGTGCGTCTCCGTCATGCCGAGCGACTTCTCGGCGAGGCCCGGCTGGGGGCCGTGCGGAAGCCCGGACGGGTGCAGCGTCACCGACCCGACCTCGATCCCCTTGCGCGACGAGAAGTTGCCGTCGACGTAGTAGATCATCTCCTCGCTCTGGAGATTCGAGTGGTGGTACGGGATCGGGATCGCCTCGGGGTCGAAGTCGAGCTTGCGCGGGCAGAACGAGCAGATGACGAAGTTCGGGCCGGCGAAGGTCTGGTGCGACGGGGGCGGCATGTGGATGCGGCCGGTGATCGGCTCGAAGTCGTGGATCGAGAACGTCCACGGATAGACGTAGCCGTCCCAGCCGACGACGTCGAACGGGTGGTAGTCGATGACGTACGTCTGGTAGCCGCCGCGTACGCGCACCTTGACCTCGAACTCGCCCTTGTCGCGATGCGTGTGCAGCTCGGTCGGCGGGTGGATGTCGCGGTGGTAGAACGGCGCGTGCTCCATCAGCTGCCCGTGCTCGTTGCGGTAGCGCTTCGGGATCGTGATCAGGCCGGGCGTCTCGAACACGAGGTAGCGCTGCTCACCCTCGGGACGGAACCGGTACGTCGTCCCGCGCGGCACGACCACGTAGTCGCCGGGGATGTACGGCAGGTCGCCGAAGATCGTCTCGAGCGTGCCGCTTCCCTCGTGGACGAAGATCACCTCGTCGCCCTCGCCGTTCCGGAAGAAGTAGTCCATGTCCTCCGTCGGGCGGCAGACCGAGATCTCGACGTCGTTGTTCCACATGAGGAGCTGGCGGCCGCCCACCGCGTCGCCGGCGGGCGGGACGTCCCACGTGCGCAGGTGCCGGTGCGCGTGCGCGTCGGGCACCCACTCCTCGCGCACGATCGGCTCGAACTCACCGCACTCGATCACGCGGCACGGCGACTGGAGGTGGTAGAGGATCGACTCGAGGCCGGAGAAGCCCTCGAACCCCATCACCTCCTCGGTCAGGAGGGTGCCGTTGTCGCGCGCCACGATATGGCGCTTCCTGGGCAATTCGCCGAGGCGCTGGTAGAACGGCACGCGTGGAGGATATCTCCGAGCGGATCGAGCAGGAGGTCGGGTCGTGGGACGGCGTCTCGGTCCACGAGCACCGGTTCGGCGGCGTCGAGTTCCGGCTCGGCCGCCGCGAGCTCGGCCACCTCCACGGCGCGCGATGGGCCGATTTGCCGTTCCACAAGGGGATCCGGGACATGCTCGTCGACACAGGCCGCGCGCAGCCGCACCACGTCCTGCCGCATACGGGCTGGGTCTCGAAGCAGATCCGCAGCGACGAGGACGTCGTCGAGGTGATCGAGCTCTTCCGGCTGTCCTACGAGCGCGCGATGGTCGCTCAGCGGATCAAGTCCGAGAACCGCTGAGCGTCGACGTTCCCGCCCGAGACGACGATCCCCACGGACGGCGCGTCGACGAGCCCCTGCATCAGCGCCGCGATGCCGACGGCGCCGCTCGGCTCGATCACGAGCTTCAGCCGCTCGAACGCGAACCGCATCGCCTCGACGATCTGCGCGTCCGTCACCGTCACGATCTCGTCGACGAGCTGCCGCGCGACCTCCCACGTGAGATTCCCCGGGGCATGCGTCTGCAGCCCGTCCGCGATCGTGCGCGGGACGTCGATCGAGACGATCTCGCCGCGCGCGAACGACTGCTCCCAGTCGTTCCCCGCCGCGGGCTCCACGCCGACGACGCGGCGGACGCCCATCGCCTTCGCGATCGTCGCGCTGCCGGAGACGAGCCCGCCGCCGCCGACCGGCACGACGAGCGTGTCGACGAGACCGCCGTCCTCCAGCAGCTCGAGCGCCGCCGTGCCCTGCCCGGCCATGATCAGCGGGTCGTCGTAGGGCGGCACGACTTCGGCGTTCCGCTCGCGCGCGAGCTCGGCGGCGATCTCCTCACGGTCGCCGGTGTAGCGGTCGTAGAGGACGACGTCGGCGCCGTACTCCCGCGTCGCTGCGAGCTTCGACGGGGGCGCGTCCTCGGGCATCAGGATCGTCGCGTGCGCGCCGAGCAGCCGCGAGGCGAGCGCCACCGCCTGCGCGTGGTTCCCGGAGGAGTACGCGACGACCTCCGCGCCCTTCGGCAGCGAGGCGATCTTGGTGTACGCGCCGCGGAACTTGAACGCGCCGACCCGCTGCAGATTCTCCGGCTTGAGCACGACGTGCTCCCCGAGCGTGCGCGAGCGGATCACCGGCGTGCGGTGCGCTATGCCGTCGAGCACGCGCGCGGCCGCGCGGACGTCGTCGGGGCCGATCACGCGATCGTGTTCCTGAGGACGCCGATCCCTTCGATCTCGAGTTCGACGACGTCGCCGCGCTGCAGCCAGCGGCCGTCTCCGTGCTCGAGGATGCAGCCGTTGCCGACGGTGCCCGATCCGATCACGTCACCGGGCCTCAGCGTCGTGTTGCGCGCCGCGTGCGTGAGGAGCGCGTCCCACTTGTGGAACATCGAACGGAGATTGCCGCGCGAGCGCTCCTCGCCGTTGACGCGCGCGACCATCTCCCCTTCACTGCCGTCGAACTCGTCCGGCGTCACGAGGACGGGGCCGAGCGAGGTGGCGAAGTCCTTCCCCTTCGCCGGGCCGAGCCCGACGCGCATCTCCTGCCGCTGGACGTCGCGCGCCGACCAGTCGTTCATCACCGTGAACCCGGCGGCCTCGCCGTCGGCGCCGATGATCGCTGCGCATTCGAGCTCGTAGTCGAGCTCCCGCGTCTCTTCCGGGTACGGGATCGCGGCCTCCGTGCCGTAGATCGCGTGCGGGTTCGAGAAGTAGAAGACCGGCACCTCGTACCACTCCTTCGGCACGTCGCCGCCGCGCTGGCGGCGCGCGTTCGCGACGTGCTCCTCGAACGCCATGAAGTCCCGCACGGCAGGCGGATGGAGCACGGGCGGCAGCAGGTCGACGTCGGCGAGCGCGTACTCCGCGTGCTCGCGCGCCGAGCCGCCGCCCGTGAAGAACGACTGCAGCGTCTGCGCCGCGAGCTGGATCACGCGGTCGCCTTCGATCCGCCCCGGCCACCCACGCTCGAGCGCGAGCTCCTTCGGCGTGAACATGCAGAGCTTCACGCCGCGACCCTAGCCAGTCGGCTCTCCGCGACACTTCCGTAACCGTTTCCTGGGAAGGAATGCGCGAGGAGCAGGGAACCTGCGGCGGCTACTTGCACTTCCGTGACTCTTCCCAGGGAAGGACTACGGCTCCGTGTGGACGATCACGTCGGCGATGTCGGGCCGCTCCAGGCGGATCCGCTCCTCGATCTCGCTGGCTCGCGCGTGGGCGTCGCCGAGACTGCTCGCGCCGTCGAGGCCGAGCGTCAGGAACGCGACGAGGCCCGCATCCGTGCGCAGGAAACGCAGCTCGCGCGGCTCGCTGCCGACCGCGTCGCGCACCACACGCCGCACCGCGTCCTCGGCGTCCGCGTCGACCTCCGCCGCGGCACGCGCCTCCGTCAGCGGCTCGAGGTGCGTCTGGACGCCCGCGATCTCGGGCACGGCCGCGCGGATCGCCGACTCGAGGGACTCGGCGATCTCGTGCGCCTCGTCGAGAGACAGGTCGCCCGGCAGCTTCACGTGCAGCGACAGCTCCGTTCGGCCGCCCACGTCGACGAGCGAGATGTTGTGCACCTCGCGCACCCGCGAGACGCCGATCGCCGCGGCGTGGACGCGCTCGCGCAGCGTCGCGTCCTCGATCGGCTCGACGTGCACGACGACGTCCGCGTTCGGGAGCGCGCCGCCGATCGCCGCCTCGACGCGGTCGGCCGCGGCGTGTCCCTGCCCGACGGCCGCGCCCGGCGAGACGCCGATCACGACGTCGGCGAACTGACGCCCTCCGGCCTGGCGCATGCGGAGCCGCCGCAGCTCGACGGCCGGCCGCATCGCACCGATCGCGGCGAGCGCCGCCCGCTCGGCCTCCGCGGGCGCGCGGTCCATCAGCACGTCGACGTTCACCTTGATCAGCCGCGCGGCGCCGATCAGCACGAGCACGCCGACGAACAGCGCCGCGATCGGGTCGCCGTCGGGATGGCCGCCGCGCGCGAACAGCAGCCCCGCCAGCACGGCGAGCGAGCCGAGGAGGTCGCTGCCGAAGTGCAAGGCGTTCGACGCGAGTGCGGCGCTGCCGTACCGGCGCGCCGTCCGATACGACACGACCGTGCGGCTCAGGTCGATCGCGAGCACGATGCCGACGACCACCAGCGCGTACCACGTGACGTGCACGCGGCCGCCGGCCGAGCCGGCGAGGCGCTGGATCGCGCGCGCCGAGATGAAGAGCGACACGAGGACGAGGAACGCAGCCTCCGCGAGCGCCGACAGGTGCTCCGCCTTGCCGTGCCCGAACTGGTGGGTGACGTCTGCGGGGCGCGCGGCGACGCGGATCGCGAAGTACGTGAGCAGCGCCGCGACGAGGTCGGTTCCCGAGTGCGCCGCTTCGGAGACGAGACCGAGCGAGTGCGTCGCGAGGCCGACGGACAGCTTGAGGAGGACGAGCGCGGCCGCCGCGGCGACGGACACCAGCGCCGATCGGCGCTGAGGGCTCACAGCTCTTCGAGCGGCCAGATGACGACGTCCTGCCGCGGCGAGAACAGCACGTGCGGCTCGTCGTCGAGGAACGCGACCGGCGCCATCGTGTTCAGGTCGATCGTGGCGGCGCCCTGCTGCAAGTCCCACGGCGGGTGGTGGATCTCCGCCCGATAGCCGCGTCCGCCGTCCTCGGTGTAGAGGCAGTAGCGCTCGGTCAGGAACTCCTCGAGCGACCCCGGCTCCGCCCGGAAGAGGTCGCCCTCGCCGCGGTAGTTCCCGCTGAACGCCGCGCCCGCGCGCGCGGACTCGTAGTGGACGTGGTCGCCGGCACGGCGGTAGCTCATCTGCGCGCGGTGGTACGGGAGGCGGTAGAGCCGCTTCGCGCCCTCCACGGCGAGCGTCGACGCCGCCTCGAGCGTGAAGAACCAGATGCCGGGCTTGTCGTCCCGCGTGACGTACGTGCGCACGTTCAGCTCGGCGAACGTCGAGAGCCGCGGGATCGGCGGGGTGCCGCGCACGCGGAAGTCCTTCAGCAGGAACGGCGTGATGCCGAGCCACGCCTCGCCGCCGAACGTGTCGAGCTCGACCGTCGGGCCGATCAGCTTCGCGATCTCGTCGGCGTCCACACGCCAGTGCAGGAACGCGAGGTCGACCCACGACTGCGCGTTCGCCCACGGCCCCTCCGGCATCGGCCAGGGCCGGTGCGCGCTGTCGTTCGTCACCGCCGCCTGCCGAGCGGCCGCGGCGAGGAACTCGGTCACAGGTTCCCGCGGAGGGCCTGCTCGCGCTCGATCGCCTCGAACAGCGCCTTGAAGTTCCCGTCGCCGAAGCCGCGCGCGCCGTGCCGCTCGATCACCTCGAAGAAGAGCGTCGGCCGGTCCTGCGCCGTCTTCGTGAAGATCTGGAGCAGGTACCCGTCGTCGTCGCGGTCGGCCAGGATGCGCAGGCGGCGCAGGTCGTCCCAGCTCTCGTCGATCTCGCCGACGCGCTCGGGCGTCTCCTCGTAATAGGTGTCGGGGGTCGACAGGAACACGACGCCGCGCCGCTGCATCGCCTCGACGGTCTCGACGATGTTCGTCGTCTGCATCGCGATGTGCTGCGCGCCGGGGCCGTGGTTGAACTCGAGGTACTCCTCGATCTGGCTCTTCCGCTTCCCCTCGGCCGGCTCGTTGATCGGGAACTTGACCTTTCCCTGGCCGTCCGTCATCACCTTCGACATGAGCGCGGAGTACTCGGTCGAGATGTCCTCGTCGCTGAAGTGGATCATCTCGGTCATCCCGAACACCCGCTCGTAGAACTCGACCCAGTGCTGCATGCGCCCGAGCTCGACGTTGCCGACGATGTGGTCGAGCGCCACGAGCCCGACGCCGTCGTCGGGCACCGAGTCGCGCGCCTCGTAGCCGGGGAGGTACGCACCTTCGTACGCGTGGCGGTCGACGAATGTGTGCACGACGTCGCCGTACGTCGCGATCGTCGACATGACGACCTTGCCGAACTCGTCGTCGACCGTCTTCGGCTCCATGACGCCGCGCGCGCCACGCTGCACCGCCTGCCGGTACGCCTCGGTCGCGTCGGGCACGCGGAGGGAGATGTCCTTGACGCCGTCGCCGTGGACGTGCGCGAACTCGCCGATCTCGTGGCCGCGCCGGAGCGCGCTCGAGACGACGAGCCGGATGTCGCTCTGCTCGAGGACGTAGCTCGCGCGGTCGCGGACGCCCGTCTCGGGGCCCGCGTACGCGGTGCAGCGGAAGCCGAACGCCTTCTCGTAGTAGTAGGCCGCCTGCTTCGCGTTGCCCACCCAGAGCTCGACGTGGTCCCACCCGTCGAGCGGCATGAAGTCGGTCATCGCGCTGATTCTACGGCCGCCCCGGCCGGGCTGCCGGAGGCAGCCTCCACCGGAGCGACGTCGTCGAGCGACCGTCGCAGCTGCTGCTCCTTCACGAACACGACCGAGATCAGCCAGACGGCCGCGGCGATGCACGCGGAGAGGAAGAACGCGGGGTGAATCGCGCCCGCGAGCCCCTCCCGGAGCGCCGGCGGCAGCCGGTGGATCGACCTCGACCCTTCGCCGCCCGCCGCGACGCCGGCGGGCAGCCCGTGGTTGACGACGGCGCCGATGATCGTGACGCCGAGCGTCGCGCCCATCTGGCGGCCGAACTGCGTGAGCGCCGTCGCCGAGCCGATCCGCGACCGCGGCACGGCGTTCTGGACCGAGAGCACGAACACCTGCATCATCGACCCGATCCCGATCCCGGCGATCACCATGTTGCGCGCAGCCTGTGCGTTCGTCGTGTGCACGCTCATCCGCCACAAGAGCAGCATCCCCGCCGTCAGGATCAGCGGGCCGAGCACCGCGTTCCAGCGGTAGCGCCCGGTGCGCGAGACGAGCTGTCCGGTGAGGATCGACGTGGCGACGGCGCCGAGCGTCATCGGCGTGAGAACGACGCCGGACGAGGTCGCCGAGGTGCCGATCACGCCCTGCACGAACAGCGGGACGTACGAGATCGTCCCGAACATCGCCATGCCGACGAGCGCCATGCACGCGACGCTGCCGGCGACGATCGGGTTGCGGAGGACGTCGAACGGGAGGATCGGCTCTCGTGCGCGATGCTCGACGACGGCGAACACGGCGAGGAGCAGCACGGCAGCGACGAGCGCTGCGACGACGTGCGCGCTCGTCCACGGGTACTGCCTCCCGCCCCAGACGAGCCCGAGCAGGAGCGCGCCGGTGCCGGCCGCGAGGACGCCCGCGCCGAGCCAGTCGATCGAGTGCTGCGTGAGCGGCGCGCGGCGCGGCATCGTCAGCGAGATGACGAGCAGCGCGAGGCCGCCGACGGGGAGGTTCACGAAGAACACCCAGCGCCACGTCGTCGAGTCGACGATGAAGCCGCCGACGGCGGGGCCGATGATCGACGACGACGCGAACACCGCACCGATCAACCCCTGCCAGCGACCGCGGTCGCGCGGCGGCACGATGTTGCCGATCACGGCGAGCGACAGCGGGAACAGGCCGCCGGCGCCGAGCCCCTGTACCGCGCGGAACACGACGAGCTGCGTCATCGATTGCGCGAGGCCGCACAGCGCCGAGCCGAGCAGGAAGAGCACGATCGCGATCAGGAACAGGTTCTTGCGTCCGTAGACGTCGCCGAGCTTCCCGTACAGCGGCACCGTCACCGTCGACGTGAGCATGTACGCGGTGAAGACCCACGAGTACTGCGTGATCCCTCCGAGGTCGCCGACGATCCGCGGCAGCGCCGTCGCGACGATCGTCTGGTCGAGCGCGGCCAGCGCGAGCGTCACCATCAGCCCCGCGTAGATCGCGAGGATGCGCCCGATCGTGAAGTTGTAGCCCGGCGGCTGCCGCCGGAGGCGCTCGGAGATCCCCATGTCAGTCGCCCGGCGGCTCGGGGACGATCGGGCGGCGTGAGCGCTCGAGGAGGACGGCCGACAGGATGAGCACACCGCCGACGACCTCCCACGCCGAGAGGTGCTCGCCGAGGAGGACGAGCGCGAAGATGACGCCGAAGAACGGCTGCATGTTCGAGAAGAGCGAGGCGCGCGACGGACCCACCTTGCCGATCGCCGTGAACCACAGGATGTTCGTCAGGAACAGCGGGCCGATCACCGCGAACCCGAAGCACACCCACATCAGCGTCCCGAAGTGGAAGCTCTGGCTCGCCGTCTGCGGGATCCCGACTACGGCGATCGGCACCCAGCCGATCGCGAGGACGAGCGCGCTGATCCGGAACGGGGAGTAGCGCCGCATGAGCGGCGTGATCGCGACGGAGTACATCCCCCACGTCAGCGCGGTCGCCACTGCGAGCAGGTCGCCGAACACGCGGCCCGAGAAGCCGCCGGAACCGGTCGCGACGAATCCGATGCCGACCATCGAGACCGCGGTCGCGAGCCAGAAGCCCCGCCCCATCCGCTCGAGCCCGATCACCGTCGACACGACGCCGATGAAGATCGGCGTCGTCCCGAGGAAGAGCGTGACGGTCGCCGCCGACGTCTTGTCGACGGAGTACACGAAGCAGAGTTGGTTGCAGAAGATCATCGCGGCTGCGATCCCGATGTAGCGAAGGTCGCGTCGCGCGATCACGAACGTCCGCTCGCGCACATACGTGAACGCCCAGAAGAGACCCGTCGCGGCGGCGTACCTCGTCGTCGCGTACGCGAGCGGATGGAATCCGTGCGTGAGCACGTAGCGTGTGACCGTCGAGTTGAGCGCCCACAGCAGCACGGTCCCGAAGAGCATGAGATCGACCGTCCGAAGGCGCACCGCGCGACGTTAGCGACGCGGTAGGCTTCGGCGCGTCATGGACCGCGAGCCGACCCGCGACGACGTCGACGCCCTCGTGGGGCCGGCGACACCGCACTTCGCGTACCAGATCCGCGCGCGCGTCCGGCAGCTCGTCTCGGGCCTCCCGGAGGATGACGCCGTCCGCCGCTACGCCCAGTCGCAGATCGAACGGCTCGACCGTCTCGGGCACGCGTCGACGAAGGCCGACGAGGGCCCGCGTGAGTCGCCCGGGCGGCTCGGCTGGGACGAGCTCCCGTCGTCCGCGCCTGCGGACGAGCCTCTCCCGAACCGCCGGTGAACGTCTTCGTCACGGGCGGGTCGCGCGGCATCGGGCGCGCCATCGCGCTGCGCTTCGCGCGCGACGGAGCGACGCGCGTCGCGATCGGCTACATGCGCAACGACGCCGCGGCCGAGCAGACGGCGGGCGAGCTCCGCGCGCTCGGCGCCGAGCCGGTGCTCGTGCGCGGGAACGTCACGTCGCAGCGCGTCGTCGACGAGGTCGCCGCGCTCGGCCCGCTCGACGTGCTCGTCCACAACGCGGCGACGGGCGTCATCCGCCCGGCACTCGAGACGGAGGACCGGCACTGGGACTGGACGCTGAACGCGAACGCGCGCGCGCTGCTCCAGCTCGCGCGCGTGTGCGCGCCGCAGATGCCGGACGGCTCGTCGATCGTCGCGATCTCGTCCCTCGGCGCGCAGCGCGTGCTCGAGAACTACGTGCTCGTCGGCACGTCGAAGGCCGCGCTCGAGTCGCTCGTCCGCTACCTCGGGGTCGAGCTCGCGCCGCGGATCCGGGTCAATGCCGTATCCGGCGGCGTCGTCGAGACCGGTGCGCTCGAGCACTTCCCGAACCGCGACGAGATGCTCCGCGCGGGCGCCTCGAACCCCGTGGGCCGTCTCGTCACGCCGGAGGACATCGCCGGCACCGTCGCGTTCCTGTGCTCGGCCGACGCCGACATGATCCGCGGACAGACGATCGTCGTCGACGGCGGCTTCTCGCTCGTCGCCGGCGCGTGAGCGACTTCGTCGAGCACACCGTTCGTTCTCGGCGACTCACTCGCCGCCGCCGCGCCGTAGCCGGCGCAGCTTCGCCTCGAGCGCACGGAGCTCCGCCACCGGCACCTCGACCGTGTCCGACGACTCGGCGCTCGACGCGACCGCGTACTGCGCGCTCGAGCGGACCCATCCGCCCGCGGTCGCACCGCCGTGCTCGTCCTCGTCCCACAGGCGCAGCACGTTCGCCGCAGCGGCGGCGATCGCCGTTCCGTCGAGCTCGCTCTCGGCGAGCGCGATCCCGGCGACGGGCCATTCGACCACGAGCCGGAGCGTCCCCTCGCCCGGCAGCGGCCACAGCCAGTACCCCGGCTTCATCGTGACGCTCGACGGCCCCGACATGCCTCCGCCGCCTCCCTGCTGGAAGAGCACGGGCCGCGCCGGCGCGTCCTCTGCGCTGCCGAACGGCCGCCCGCCGAGGTTCGAGACGCGCGCGCCGCCCGGCAGCTCGACGCCGACGCGAAGGAACGCGTCGGGCAGTTCGTCCGGATCGAGTTGCGGGAGGTGCTGCTCGTGGAAGATGCGGCTCGACTCGACGTGCGACAGCCCGTCGACGCGCGCGAGGAGCTCGAACGTGACGCCGTTCGAGTACGCGACCGCGTGCGACAGCGCGACGACGCCGCTCTCGCTCCGGGCGAGGATCCTCGCGAGCGGCACCGGCACCCCGAGCTCCCCGTCCGGCGGCCCGAGCCACTCGGGCCGCTCGTGGAAGACCGGCTCCGGCGGCGGCTCCGGCTCCTCGACGTCGCCCGCGAAGCGATCGGCGAAGCTCACCCGTCCGATCCTACTGCCGGATCGTCAACCGTCTTCGCCGTGGCAGACGCGGCCGGTCCGCCCGAGCGAAGGTGCGGATGAGCCGAGGGTTCGAAAGCTCGGCGTCGGGAATCAGCCGTGCATGGGACTCGCCGTCAGCTTGATCATCGCCGCAGTCGGGCTCATCCTCGCGCTCGCGGTCCACAGCACGTCCGGATCGGTCGACGTCAACACCGTCGGGTGGATCCTGTTCCTTGTCGGCCTCATCGGGTTCATCGTCGACCTGATGCTCTGGTCGCCGTGGGGCCCCGGCTACATGCGTCGATCGACGACGTACGTCGATCGGGCGGCCCCGGTCTATCCGGCACGCCGCAGACGCGTCGTCGAGGAGGTCGACGACCCGGCCGGCCCTCCGCCCGGCTACTAGCCTCTCTCCATCGTCAGGATCGCTCTCATCGCGGCGGCCCTCGGGGCCGCCGCGCTCGTTGCGCTCCACCTCCGCGGCGGCCCGCGCTTCACCGATGCCCGGGGTGCGCGCGTCGTCCACGGTGACCCCGAGGTCGTCCTCCCGCGGCGTCACGGCTCGTGGCTGCTCGTCCTCCTCCACGGCCGCGGCGCAGGGCCGTCGCAGTTCACGAGCGACCCGTTCTTCGCGGAGCTCGCGCGCCTGGGGAACCGCGCGCCGATCGTCGTGCTCCTGAAGAGCGCGAACCACAGCTACTGGCACGACCGCCGCGACGGCGCCTACGCGACGCGCGCGCTGCGGCAGATCGCGACGGCGCGTCAGCGGTACGCGGCGACGCGCGTCGCGATCGGCGGGATCTCGATGGGCGGCTACGGCGCGTTGCATCTCGCGTCGCTCGCGCCGTCCTTCTACTGCGCCGCCGGCGGCCATTCGGCCGCGGTCTGGAGGTCGGCCGGTGCGACTGCGCCCGGCGCGTTCGACGACGCGGACGACTACGCGCGCAACGACGTCTTCCGCCGCGCCGCGGCGCTGCGGCGGCTGCCGGTCTGGCTCGACAACGGGACCGACGACCCGTTTCGCGACGCCGACGCCGCGCTCGCACGCCGCCTCGGGATCACGCAGCGCGTGTGGCCGGGCGGCCACACGCAGTCCTACTGGGACCGCCACATGCCGCAGTACCTGCGCTGGTACGCGTCGAAGTGCGCTAGCGCCTGACGACGCGGCGCAGGATGTCGGTCGCGACGTAGCCGGCGATCGACGGGTTCTCCTGCAGACGGCGCGTCGAGTACTCGTACCAGTGCGTCCCGAACGGCACGTACACGCGCAGCTTGTGCCCGGCCGCGACGAGCTCGTCGGCGCGCTCCGGCCGCACGCCGAGGAGCATCTGGAACTCGTACCGGTCCTTCGGCAGGTCGCGCACGATACGCAGCGCCTCGCCGATCAGGTACTCGTCGTGCGTCGCGATCGCGAGGTACGCGCCCTGCTCGGCCAGCGCCTCGAGACACCGGACGAAGTTGGCGCGCACCGCCTCGTACTCCTTGTACGCGACCTCGACCGGCTCGACGTAGATGCCCTTGCACAGCCGAACGTTGTCGAGGCCGGGGACGTCGTCGATCGTGCGCCGGAGGTATGCCTGCAGCACGACACCGACGTTCTCGTGCCCGTCCGCGCGCAGCGAGCGGTAGAGGCCGATCGTCCGTTCGGTCGTGGCGGAGTCCTCCATGTCGATGCGGACGAAGCGCCCGCGCGCTGCGGCGTCCACGACGACCGCCTCGACGTTCTCGCGACAGAGCTCCTCGTCGAGCTCGAGCCCGAGCGCGGTCAGCTTGACCGAGACGTTCGCGTCCAGGTTCTCGTCGTCGAGCCGCGCGAGCACGTCGTGGTACTGGCCGGCGATGGCGCGCGCCTCGTCCGCGTTCGTGATCTCCTCGCCGAGGACGTCGATCGTCGCGAGCTTCCGTTTCGCGTTCAGCCGCTGCACCACGCGCACCGCGTCGTCCAGCGTCGGGCCCGCGATGTAGCGCGACGACAGCCGCTGCACCACGGGCTTCGGCACAGCCGGCAGGAGCCGGACGATCGCGCGGTCGAGGAGAGCCACGGGCGGCGGGATCGTAGTCCAATCCGGCACGCCGCAGTCTGCGTACACATCGACATGAAGATCGTCGCCCTCATCCTCGGGCTCGCCGCGGCAGGCGCAGCCGTCGCCGGCGTCGTCGCGAACGCCGGCTCGTCTCCGAAGACGGTCAAGGTGACCGAGAAGGAGTTCAGCATCGCCCTCTCGCGCACCCCGTCTGCGGGAGCCGTGTCGTTCGTCGTCCACAACAGCGGCCGGTACCCGCACGCGCTCTCGGTCGCCGGCCCCGGCGTCGCACGCCGGACGCCGCTGATCCGCCCCGGTGCGTCGGCCACCTTGAAGGTGACGCTGCGCACCGGCCGCTACTCGCTCTGGTGCCCCGTCCCCGGCCATGCGGCCAAGGGGATGAAGGCATCGTTCACCGTCGCCGGCGGGACCACCGGCCCCGCCCCCGGCACGTCGACCGGTTCCGGCGGCGGCGGAGGCCCGGCCTGGGGCTAGCCCCGACGCTGCGAGCCTCGTCCGACGCGACGGCGGGAGGCCCCATCCCGCCGTCGCTCTTTCTCGGCCTCGCCGTCGCCTCGATCGGCGGGCCGCTCGCGCTTGCGGCCGTCTACGTGCCGGAGACCGCAGGCGGACGTTCGCCCACGCTCGTCACGCTGCTCGGCGCACTCCTCTACTGCGCGCCGCTCGCGGTCTGGCTCCGGTTCAACGACGACATCGTCTCGGCCGGCGGGCTCGCCGCGTTCGTCGAGGCGGCGGCCGGCCGCCGCCTCGCGCTCGTGCAGGCCGCGTTCTGGACGTTCAGCTACTTCCTCTACCTGCCGTACACGGTGATCGACATCGTCCACGAGCTGCTTCCGGACGCCTTCCCGGGAATCGCGCCGTGGGAATGGCTGCTGCAGCTCGTCGTGCCGGTCGCCCTGGTCGCGCTCGTCCTCGCCGGGACGCACGTTGCACTCCGCCTGCTCGCGCTGTCGGCGGCGGCGCAGCTCGTCGTCCTCGTCGCGCTGGGCATGTCCGGCCTCCGCAGCCACGGCCCGCGCGCGCTCGCCGCACACCCACACGACGTGCTCCGCCACAGCGCCGCGGTGTCGTTGCTGTTCGTGTGCGGGAGCCTGCCGCTCTTCCTCGGCGCCGAGGTTCGCGGCGGCTCGCGCACGATCCGCACCACACTCACCGCCGCCGCGGCGATCGTCGCCGCGTTCGTCGCGTTCGCGCTCTTCGGGGGCGTGCCGTCAGGGCGCGCCTGGGCGATCGTCGCCGCGGCCGGCTCGGCGGTCAGCGTCGCAGGGCTGATCGTCGCCGAGTACCTCGCGCTTTCCCGCCTCCTGCACGCCGTGACGCGCGTCCCCGTGCGCCGGATCCTCGCGCTCGTCGCCGTGCCGTTCGTCGCGATCGACGCGCTCGCGCTCACGGACCCCGAGCGGTTCGACCACGCGCTCCTCCGGCCGTCGCTCGTCGCGCTCTACGTGTCGCAGCTGATCGTGCTCGCCTCGTACCCGCTCTACAAGCGCCGTGCGCCCGACGCCGCGATCGCCGGGATCGCGTCGGCCGTCATGGCGTACGGCCTCTGGCTCAGCCTTCGCGCATGAACCCCTGGCGCGCGGCGCTGACGAGCGCCACCGCCTCGGGGAACAGCACGCGCATCGCGTCGCGCAGGGCGATCGACTGCTCCTCGGCCGCGCCCGAGACCTGCACCTGCTGGAGCGCTGCTGCGGTCAGCTCGACGGCGGTGTTGAGCGTCAGCGTCGCGAACTGCTCGCGCTGCGCCTCCTGCACCGACTCCGCCTGCTGCTCCGCGAACTCGCGCAGCCCCCGCAGGAGATCCTCGGGATCGCCGCCGAACGGAAATCCGAATCCACCTTCCATGCGGTCAAGGTAGCGGGATCAGGTACTCCCGCTCGACTTCCTGCACGAACTCGTCGACGGCGCCCGCCGCACCACGGATCGCGTCCGAGAACGGCGAGCGGCTCTCGCCGAGCGCGCGCTCGAGCGCGACCGTCGCCGCGCCGACCTCGTCGAGGAACGCCGGCGTCGCGACGCGCGGCGGCGCGCCGATCACCCGCTCGAGCGCGAGCGCCGCGTCCTCCGCGTCCTCGATCCCGGGCGGCTGCTCGACGACACGCACCTGCGCGAGCTGCCGCCGCAGGTCCTCGAGGTCGCCGCCGCCGGCGAGATCCTCGGCGAGCTCGCACATCGCGACGATCGACGCCGTGTCGCGCACCTCGTCGCGCCGCTCGACCACGCGGGCACCGTCGTCGAGCACCGCCCACCGCCGGCCTGCGTCGTCCCCGAGCGCGACGAGATAGCGGCGCAGGCCGGACGCGGGCTCCGCGGCGAGCACCGCCCGCACCGGGCCGTGCTCCGCCGCCGCGGCGGCGATCCGCTCCAGGTCGTCGGCGAGAGCCATAGAGTCGAAGCGTATGGAGTCGAACGAGCTCTTCGCGCCGCTCGGGCCGCGCTACGACCGGCTCGCCTCGGTCCTGTCGTTCGGGCAGGACCCGCGTTGGCGGCGCTTCCTCGTCTCGCGGATCGACGCGACGCCGACGGACACCGTCCTCGACGTCGCAACGGGCACGGCCGCCGTCGCGCTCGAGCTCGTGCGCCAGAAGGACTGCTTCGTGGTCGGCGTCGACAAGAGCCCCGACATGCTCGCGATCGGGAGGCGGCGCGTCACGCTCGACGGCGCGACGCGGAAGGTGCGCCTGCAGGAAGGGGACGCGCGCGACCTGCCGTTCGAGGACGGGCAATTCGACGCTCTGACGTTCACGTACCTCCTGCGGTACGTCGACGACCCGGCGTCGACGCTGCGCGAGCTCGCGCGGGTCGTCCGCCCGGGCGGCACGATCGCGGGCCTGGAGTTCGGCGTGCCGCGCGGGCCGTGGCGGCCGCTGTGGGAGTTGTGGGTCGGCGTCGGCCTGCCGTCCGCAGGACGCGTGATCGGCCACGGCTGGCACGAGGTCGGCGCGTTCCTCGGGCCGTCGATCCGCGGCCACTACGCCGAGTGGCCGCTGCCGCGTCTCCTGCAGGCCTGGCGCGAAGCCGGGATGGAGGACGTCCGGGCGCGGCGCCTGTCGCTCGGCGGCGGGATCGTGACGTGGGGACGCAAGAAGTAGCCCCTGCGTGGTACGCGCGGGGAAGCGACTGGCTGACGCTTCTCCACCCGCCGTACACGCTGTGGCACCTGTCGTACGTCGCGGTCGGCGCCTCGCTCGCACCGGGCTTCCACCTCGACCGCATGGTGTGGGCGATCGCGGCGTTCTTCCTCGCGATGGGGGTCGCGGCCCACGCGCTCGACGAGCTGCACGGGCGGCCGCTGCGCACGCGGATCTCGTCGCCGGCGCTCGTCGCGACGGCCGCCGTGTCCCTCGCCGGCGCCGTTGCGATCGGCGTGGGCGCAGCCGCCGCATGGGGCTGGGGACTGCTCGCGTTCGTCGCGGTCGGCGCCGTGCTCGTGCCGGCGTACAACCTCGAGCTCGCGCTGCACACCGACTGGGGCTTCGCGCTCGCCTGGGGAGCGTTTCCCGTCCTCACCGGCTACTTCGTCGAGGCGCAGACATTGCGCATCGAAGCGGTCGCCGCCGCCGCGTACGGCTTCACGTTGAGCTTCGCGCAGCGCACGCTGTCGACGCCGGCGCGCAGGGCACGGCGCGAGGAGGGACGCACCGAGCCCGCGCTCGAAGCGGCGCTACGCCTGCTGACGTGCGCGGCGGTCGCGATCGGCGTCGCGCTCGTCGCGGCACGCTTACGATGATCCGGTGACCCCCGCAGCGATCATCGCCGTCGCAGCCGCAGCGTGCGCCGTGGTCGCGCTCGCAGCGTGCGTGCTCGTGCTGCGCAAGGTGCGCGCACACCAGCAGCTGCTCGAGCGGGAGATCGAGCGCGGAAAGGCGGAGTTCGACGACGTCGTGTCGCGCGAGGTCGCGGAGCGCGCGAGCGATCTCCAGGCGACGCTCGCGCGGGCCCGCGCCGACTCGCTCTCGCAGCTTGCGGAGGAGGAGCGGCGGATCGCGGACGAACGACGCCGCGACGTCACCGAGCGCGAGCGCGACGCGAGCGCGCGCCTCGGCGAGCTGCTCGTGCAGGCGCAGGCGACGATCGAGCGCCGGCTCGGCGACTGGCAGAGCGACGTCGAGAAGCTGCAGGAGGGGCTGACCGAGGAGCTGCAGCGAGTGGAGTCCCGGCAGCGCCAGTTGATGGCGGAGGTCGAGGCGAAGATCGGGCAGGACGCCGAAGGGCTCCACGGCGAGATCGAGGAACAGCGCGCAGTGCTGACGCGCCTGCGCGCCGAGCTAAAGCGGGCGGCCGAGGATGCTGCGCAGCAGGCGAACGCGGAGCTCGAGCAGCACGGCGCCGAACGGCGGCGTGCACTGCACGAGATGGCCGAGCGGCTCCGCAAGCGCGAGCACGACCTGCAGGAGGTCGTCGAGCGCGAGTCGAACGACGCGCTCGCCCGGATCCAGGTCGCGCTCGGCGACATCGAGCGCCGGCAGGTCGAGCAGCTCCAGCGGATCGTGTCGCGCGAGACGACGCGATACGCGGAGGCGGCGGCGCTGCAGTTCGACAACGCGATCAAGGCGCAGCGGGAAGAGTCGGCGCGGCGGCTGTCGCGCGAGCTCGATCTCGCCGTCGAACGCTTCTCGCGCGAGGCCGAAGGCGTGCTCGCGGAGCGCCTGAACAAGGTCAGCGACGCCGCCGCGGCGCGCGTCGAGGAGCGTCTCGCGCGCTTGCGATCCGGGCTCGAGCGTCAGCGCGACGACGCACTCGTGTCGCTCGAGGACCGCGCGCACCAGGTGGAGCTCGGTCTCCGCGAGCGCCTGCGCGAGATCGAGGCCGATGCGGAGTCGGAGCGCGCGATCCTCGAGGCGCGGCTGCGGGAGCTCTCGCGCCGCCTCGACGAGCTGACCGCGAGAACGTAAAGAACCCTTTACGGACGCCAACTTCGAGTGGCAGGGTTCGTCTAGGACAAGGCGAATCCCCGAGCACACCATGCCCCAGACGGTCGAACAGCAGACGGAGCGCGAGAAGGTGGAGTCGTGGCGGCTCCACGTCCTGATCGAGGCGGGGTATCCCCTGCCGCTCGCCGAGAAGCTCGCGCACTCCGAGGCCGACCTGCACCGCGCCGTCGAGCTCATCCGCGCCGGCTGCACGTTCGAGACCGCCACCGAGATCCTCATCTAGCTCCGTAGTTCGCGCGGTGGTGGCTCGTGCGGATCCGCGCGAGACTGGGCGCATGGCACTCGGGCCCGGGTGGACTCCGCCCCAGGGCGCGCGCGCGCTCGTCGGCGCGATCCTCGGCGGCGACCTTCGCAGCGGCCCGGCGGTCGCGGGGACGCTGGTCGAGCGCGAGCCCGGCGTCCTCGTGTTCTGGTTCCACAACGAAGGGCGGGCGACCGCCGTCGACCTGCGCTTCCTCTACCGCGACGAGGACGGCGGAGTCGTGCGCCGCGAGATCGGCAACCTCGCGCCGGGTGCATCGTCGAGCGAACGGCTCGACCACGCGCCCGCGGAGCCGTTCGAGGCGCTGTGGGTCTGCCGCGTCAGGCACGGGCATCTACGCGTGTGGGCGTACGACGGGCGTGTCTCGCGCCTGCGCCGCCGCGACATCGCCGACGGCGACATCTTCGGGGCCGTCTACGGCTGAACGGTCCCCCGCGCCGCCCACGCCGTCCCGTGGACGACAAACGGCGCTTCCGGCAGCGCGGCGCGGCACGCGTCGCGGAGCCGCGCGCGGTCGCCGTCGCCGAGCCGCGCGACGTACGCGCCCGCAGGGCCGACGCCCTGCGTGTACGGCTCCCACCACTCCTCGAACGACGAGTACTCGACGTCCACCGTCAGCTCGCCCTGCTCGGGGTCGCGGACGCCCGCTGCACGGAGCAGCTCGACGAGGTGGCCGTCACGCGCGCCGGCGAGGTGCGACTCGTTCTCCGCCGTCGGATCGAGCTCGGCGAGCACGTTCCAGAACGGCGACAGCGGCGCGCGGCGCCCGCCGTAGTCCCACACGCACGCGGCCACGACTCCGCCCGACCGCGTCACGCGCGCCATCTCGCGCAGCCCTGCGACCGGGTCGTCCATGAAGTGGACGACGAGCTGCGCAAGCGCGGCGTCGAATGCGCCGTCCGCGAACGGCAGCGCCTCCGCAGGCGCGACGTGCACCTCGGTCGCCGGGTTGGTTGCGCGGAGCGCGTCGGCGAACGGCGGCGACGGCTCGGCGGCGACGACCCTCCACGACCTCGCGAGCTCTGACGTCAGCGCGCCCGTGCCGGCGCCGACGTCGAGCACGTGCGCGTCCGGCCCGATCGCGGCGAACGCTGCGAACTCCGCGGCGAGCGGCCGCGAGAAGCGGCCCATGAACCGCTCGTATGCGTCAGACGACGTGAAGAAGGCCACCGAGTACGATCGAGCGAGATGAAGGTCGAGGCGACGGAGGTCGATGGGCGGAAGGTCTACAGCGTCCGCGCATTCAACCAGGGCGTCGCGTCGTGGCTCAACCGGCTCCCGACGCTGTGGATCGAAGGCGAGGTCACGGAGCTTCGGCGCCAGCAGCGGTGGGCCTCTGTCTTCTTCACGCTGAAGGACCCCGAGAACGGCGCGTGCCTGCCCGTGCAGATGCCGCGCGGCCAGTTCGACGCGCTCGACCTGAACCTGCAGGAGGGGGAGCGCGTGCACGTCTTCGGTCGCGCCGAGCTGTACGAGCAGCGCGGCGAGCTCCGCCTGAAGGCGTTGACGGTCGAGCGGTACGGCCTCGGCGCACACCTCGCCGCGCTCGACCGCCTGAAAAGGCAGCTCGCGGCGGAGGGCCTCTTCGCGCAGGAGCGGAAGCGCGCGCTTCCGCGGTTTCCGAAGCTGATCGGGCTCGTCACCGGGAACGACGCTGCGGCGAAGCGTGACGTGCTGACGCACATCGTGCAGCGGTTCCCGCCTGCGAACGTTCTTGTCGCGGAGACGTACGTGCAAGGCCCGCGCGCTCCGGTCTCGATCGCGACCGCGATCGGCGACCTCTGCCGCAGCGGCGTCGACGTGATCGTGCTTGCGCGCGGCGGCGGCAGCTTCGAAGACCTGCTTCCGTTCTCCGACGAGCGCGTCGTGCGCGCCGTCGCAGGGTGTGCGGTGCCGATCGTGTCGGCGGTCGGGCACGAGCAGGACACGCCGCTGTGCGATCTCGCAGCCGACGTGCGCGCGTCGACGCCGACGGCAGCAGCGCGCGTCGTCGTCCCCGATCTCGAGGAGCTGCGCGCGCGCATCGCGCAGGCGCGCATCGCGCTGCACCGTGGCGCGCAGCGCGCGTCGGAGCGGCACGCGCAGCGCCTTGCGAATGCGCGCGACCGACTGCAGCGCGCACCGCTCCTCGCGCTCGAACGCCGCGGCGCGCGCCTCGAGACGACGTACGCGCGGCTCGGCGCGCTCAGCCCGCTCGCGACGCTCGAGCGCGGCTACGCGATCGTCCATCGCGGCGACGACCTCGTTCGCTCGCCGGCGCAGGTCGCCGCCGGCGACACGCTCGAGGTGCGTGTCGCGGAGGGGACGTTCGGAGCGACGGTTGACTGAGCTCACGTTCGAAGAGGCGCAGCGCGAGCTGGAGTCGATCGTCGAGCGCCTCGAGCGCGGCGAAGCGAGCGTCGACGAGCTGACGAAGCTGTTCGAGCGCGGCGAAGAGCTCTACCGGATCTGCGCCGCGAAGCTCGAGACCGTTCACGGCAAGATCGAGGAGCTGAGGGCGAGCTCCTCCCCCAGCTGAACGAGATCCTCGATCGCGTGGGACGGGTCGCCCGACAGCGCATGCGCGTGCACGCCGTCGCGCACGACGCCGCCGAAGAGCTCGCACGGGACGCCGAGCTGCCCGCAACGTGCGATGACAGCGCCGGGCGCCTTCCCCTCGAGCGTCGTCGTGTCGACCGTTCCCTCGCCGGTCACGACGAGATCGGCGCCGCGCGCGCGCTCGTCGAAGCCGATCGCGTCGAGCACGACTCCCGCGCCGTCGACCAGCTCTGCGCCGAGCGCGGCGAATGCCGCGCCGAGCCCGCCGCCCGCGCCCGCGCCGGGGAGCTCGGCGTACGGGGCGAGCTCGCGCAGCGACGCGAGACGCGCCTCGAGCTCGGCGACGGCGGCTGCGTCGGCACCCTTCTGCGGGCCGAAGACGCGCGCAGCGCCGCGCTCACCGAGGAGCGGATTGCGGACGTCGCACGCGACGCGGATCGGGACGCCCCGGAGCCACGACGCGACGACGGCGCGCATCCCGACGCCGCCGTCGACCGTCGCCGTGCCGCCGACGCCGACGAGCAGCGCGCGTGGGCGCATCGCGAGCGTCGCGAGCAGCAACTCGCCGAGCCCGTGCGTCGTCGCACGCAGCGGGTCGCGCTCCGGCGTCCGTGCGAGGCCGACGGCCTCTGCACACTCCACGGCCGCCGTCCCGTCGGGAAGGAGCAGCCAGCGCGCCGACGTCGGCCGCCCGTAGGCGTCGCGGACGGCCGCCGCCATCCACCGGCCGCCGAGCGCCGCGTGCAGCACGTCGATCGTCCCTTCGCCGCCGTCGGCGACGGGCAGCTCGACGACCTCGACTCCGTCGACGCGGCGCATCCCGCTCGCGAGCGCCGCCGCGGCCTCGGCCGGCGTGAGGACGCCCTTGAGGCTAGCCGGCGACGCGAGAGCCAGCACGGTCGGGCTCCTGCGCCGGCAGCGTCTCGAGCGGGTCGTCGGGACGCTCGTCCATCTGCTTCAGCATCGCGTAGGAGAGCCCTTCGCGCGCGAGGAAGACGAGGCCGATCCCGATCCCGACCGACGCCTCGATCGCCTGCAGGCCGATCCCGAACGCGATCCCCTTGCCGTAGTCGACCCCGTAGTTGACGAGCGGGGTCGCCACCGCGACCTGCACCAGGCCGACGTTCCCCGGCCAGATCGGGAAGATCGTCGCGACGTTCATCAGCACGAGAACGAGACCCGCGGCGGCGAGCGCCTCGTGGATCTGGAACGCGCGCATCGCGGACCACACGGCGAAGAGCTGGCACCCCCAGCCGAGGTACTGGAACGCGCCCGCCTTCAGCGCCGCGCGCGGCGCGCGCATCACGGCGAGCCCCTGCCGGCTGCGCGCGAGCAGGACGCGGAACGGGCCGAGCCCGTCGAGGTCGCGGTGCTGGCGACGCGCGAGGAGCACGGCGATGCCGAACAGAACTGCACCAACGATCAGCGCGAGCGCGAGCCCCCTGTAGGCCCAGCTCGGGATCTTCGCCGCGAACAGCACCCACACGACGAGCGTCGCGGCCGGGAAGAGATCGAACACGCGGTGCGCGAACACCGAGCCGATCAGCGTGGGTGTGGCGCCCTTCCGCCCCGGCATGCGACGGCGCAGCACCGCGACGCGCGCCAGCTCGCCGACGCGCCCCGGCAGCACCGCGTTGCCGAAGAGGCCGACGCAGAACGCCGAGAACACGAGCGGGAACGCCGGGCGCGGCGGCTCGAGCGACTGCTCGATCGCCGCGTCCCACGCGACGGAGCGCGCGAGCACGGAGAGCAGGTTCAGTCCGATCGCGATCGCGACCCACGCCCACGAGACGGCGGTGAACGCGTCGCGCACCGTCCCCCAGTCCGGGCCGCGCCACACGATCAGCGCGATTGCGCATGCGAGCAGCGGCACGACGATCGCGAGCGCCCACCACGTCTTCCTCGTCACGCCGTCACCTCCGCGTACACGTCCTCGAGCCGCCGCGCGATGTCGTCCCATGCGAAGTTCGCAACTGCGTGCGCGCGCGCCGCACGCCCCATCTCGACGCGCCGTGCCTCGTCGGACAGCACGTCGATCACCGCGGCGGCGAGCGCGTCCGAGTCGCTCGGAGGCACGAGGCGCGCCGCCTCCGGCGTCGCGACGGCGGCGTACCCGGGGATGTCCGACGCGACGGCGGGCGTCGCACACGCGAACGCCTCGGCGAGCACGAGGCCGAAGCTCTCGCCGCCGAGCGCAGGCGTGACGGAGACCTTCGCGCGCGAGAACTCGTGCGTCCGTACCTCGTTCGTGACGATTCCGAGCACGTCGATACCCGTCTCGTCGACGCCGAGGCGCGCGTGGAGCAGGCGGTACTGCAGTGGGTCCGTCCCCATCAGCCGCAGGCGCGCGCCCGTCGCCCGGTGGATCTGGGGCCACGCGCGGAGCAGCGTCGGCAGTCCCTTGCGCGGGTCGTGGCGGCCCATGAACGTGACGGTGTTGTCGCGGTCGGCGGGGTCGGCCTCGTTCGGGATGTAGACGCCGTTCGGGATCACGAGGTAGTCGCCGGGGATCCAGCGCGCGGCCGACTCCGCCGCCATCGGCGACACCGCTATGCGGCGGTCGATGCGCTCCATCAGGAAGCCCCAGAAATGCAATCCGTACTTCATCCACCCGAGGTCGCCGTGGGCGTGGTGCGTCGCGACGACCGGGCAGCGGGCGATCGAGAGCGTCGCGACGCAGATCGCGGGCGTCATCGGCTCGTGCAGGTGCAGGACGTCGAACCGCTCGGCGTCGAGGATCGCGCGCACGCGCCCAACGGTGCGCGGCGAGAGCACGATGTTCGGCAGCGAGCCGTTCGCCGGCACGACGACGGAGCGGCCGACCGGGATGATCCCGTCGGGCAGCGGCCCGTGACGACCCGAGCGTGGGTGCAGGAAGCGCGTGAGCTTCCCGGGCGGGTCGTTCCCCATCAGGATCCGCACGTCGTGGCCGCGCCGCCGGAGTGCCGCGGCCTGGTGCTCCGCGTGCTCGACGACTCCGCCCCAGTACGACCACGAAAATGGGACGACGATCCCGATCTTCATGCGGCGACCCCGGCGAACGCCTCCGCGAGGCGCTCGGCGCCGAGCTCGATCGCCTCGGCCGGCACGGCGAGCGACAGGCGCGCCCAGCCGGCGCCGCTCGGGCCGAAGCCCTCGCCGGGCGCGACCGCGACGCGATGCTCCTCGAGCAGGCGCTCGGCCGTCAATCCGTCGGGCAGGCGCAGCCAGACGAAGAACGTCCCTTCGCAGACGACCGGCACCGGCAGCGCCGCGGCGATCGTGTCGCGACGCCGCTCGTACGCAGCGACGCGGTCGGCGACCGAATCCTGCGGCCCCTCCAGCGCGGCGATCGCCGCGCGCTGCATCGGCTCGAAGATGCCGACGCGCTCGTGGTCGTTCAACAGGTTGATGCGCTCGACGATCTCCGCATTGCCTGCGACGAAGCCGATCCGCCACCCGGCCATCCCGTACGTCTTCGACATCGACCACATCTCGACGCCGACGTCCTTCGCGCCCGGCGTCGCCAGGAAGCTCCGGGGACGGCGGCCGTCGTACACGAGGTCGACGTAGGCCGCGTCGTGAACGACGGCGCCGCCCGTCCGCTCCGCCCAGCGCACCGCGTCGTCGAACACGCGCTCGGAAGCGACCACCGCGCACGGGTTCGACGGATAGTTGAGGTAGAGCGCGGCGGCCGCCCCGACCGAGTCGAGGTCGGGCGCCCAGCCCGCGTCCGCATGCAGCGGGAACGTCTCGAGCCGCGCGCCCGCGAGCGCCGGCCCGGATGGGTAGTCCGGGTAATACGGATCCGGGAGCAGGATCGTGTCGCCCTCGTCGGCCAGGACGAGCGCGAGCTCGACGATCCCCGTCTTCGTCCCGGGAATCAGGGCCACCTCGCGCTCGGGGTCGAGCTCGACGCCGTAGACGTCGCGATAGCGCCGGGCGAATGCCTCCTTCGTGCGCGCGAGGCCTCGGATCGGGGCATAGCCGTGCACGTCCGGTCGGCGCGCACTTTCCGCGAGCGCCTCGACGACGTGCGGCGGCGGCCCGACCTCCGGGTTGCCGCGCCCGAGGTCGACGAGCGGCGGGCCGTCCTCGCCGGCCGCGGCCGCGACACGGCCGAGCAACGTGACGAAGTACTGCTGCGGAAGCCGCTCGAGGCGGGTGGGCCGGGGCACGCCGTGATCGTATTGGTGCCGCTCGTCGACGGAAGCCGACCGTCCGTAGACAGTCTCGTTGACGAGAACCGCACGCGGGAGAACGGTTCGGGCATGACCGCGCTCACCGATCGTCTCAACCGATTCGAGAACCGCCTGCACACCCTGGAGGCCGAGCTGGCGGAGTTGCGCCGCCTCGCCGCCGAGGACGAGATCGCCCTGCCCACGCCCGAGCCGGAGCCGGAGCCGGAGCCCGAGTTCGTCTGGGCGCCGCCCGCGGCGGAGCGCACGCGACCGCGACCGCGGCGCGAGATGGACTGGTCGTTCCTGTTCGGCGCCCGCGCGCTCGCCTGGACCGGCGGTGCCGTGACGCTGCTCGGGATCGTCTTCTTCTTCGTGCTCGCGGTCGAACGTGGCTGGATCGGGCCCGTCGCGCGCGTGACGCTCGGCGCGGTCGCGTCGGCGCTGTGCATCGGCGCCGCGTACGCCGTGCGGCGCCGGGCGGGCGAGACCTACGCGTCGGTCTCTGCGGCGGGCGTGGGCATCGCGGGCTTCTACGCGACGCTCCTCGCCGCCACGGCGTTGTACGACCTCGTCCCGCGACCCGCTGCGCTGCTCCTAGCCGCCGCGATCGCAGCCGCAGGGGCGGCGCTCGCGATCGTGTGGTGCTCGCAGACGCTCGCGACGCTCGGCCTTCTCGGCGCGGTGCTGGTGCCGGTGCCGATCGCACTCCAGGACGGCCATCTGTCGGCGATCGGCGCCGTGTTCGCGGTGATCGTGCTCGGGGCGACGATCGCCGTCACGATCCCGCGCGGATGGAAGCCGCTCTACTGCGTGGCGACCGTCGCAGCGACGCTCGAGGTGCTGGCGCTCGTGCTCGACCATCAGCCGTCGGCCACCGGTGTCGCCGCCGCGCTCTGGCTCGTGTCGGGTGGCGGCGCATTGTGGCTCGCGCTCCGGGGCCGGATGACCTACCTCCCGGCGTCGATGATCATGTTGAGTGCGACGTTCGCCGGCTGGTCGGCCGCGATCCTCTACGACGGCCGCACCGAGGGGATCGCGATGCTCGTCGTCGCGTCGGCGTATGCGGCGGCTTCGGTCGCGCTGTGGACGCGCGACCGCGACGCAGCTGCGGTGCTCTGGGCGATCGCGCTGACCGTCGCCGCTGTCGCGGCGGCGGTGCTGACGTCCGGCGTGACGCTGACGATCGTGTGGGCGCTCGAGGCGGCGGCGCTCGCGCGGCTCGCGAAGCGGCTCGACGAGCCGCGGTTCCAGCTCGCGTCGCTCGCGTGGCTCGCGCTCGCGTTCGTGCACGGGATCGGCGTCGACGCACCGTTCTCGAAGCTGTTCGTCGAGAACGACCACACGTGGGTCGCCGCGTTGAGCGCGGCAGCCCTCGCCGCTGCGACGGGCGTGGTCGCCTTCAGCGCCGCCGCGCGCGAGCAGCGGCTCGGCGGCTACGCGCTCGCGGGCGCCTCCGCGCTTTACGCAGGCTCGCTGTTCGTCGTCACGATCCCGCAGTCGTGGAGCACCGGCCACGTGCTCGTCGCGATCCTCTGGTCGGCGGTCGCGTGCGCGCTCGTGCTGGCCCGCCTCCGTCACGCGGCGATCGCCCTGGTCGCGGCGTCGGCGGCGCTCGTGCTCGGCTACGACCTGCACTACGTGGCGGAGCCGCAGCGTTGGCACGCGCTCGCGGCCGTCGCCGCCGGCGCGCTCGTCGTCGCGGTCGTCGACCAGGTGGATCTGGAGTCGTTCGTGATGCTCGCGGTGGCCGCCGGGTTCTCGACCGCGTCCGTCGCCGAGTTGCTGCACGGGACGACCCGCGGCTACGGGCTGCTCGGGCTCGCCGCGGGCTACGGCGCGCTCGGCGTCGCCGAGCTGCCTCGGCGCCGCGACCTCGCCTCGGCGCTCGGGATCGCCGCGCTCGCGCTCGCCGCGCCGGCTTCGATCATCCTGCTCGACGGCACGTGGCTCGTCCTCGCCTGGGCGGCGACGTCGATCGCGCTCGTCGCGCTCGCGCGGTTCGAGGAGCGGCTCCTCTACGGCGCGCTCGCGTACTTCGGCTTCGCGTTCGTGCACATCCTCGTTTTCGAGGCGCCGCCGAGCGGCCTGTTCGTCGCGCACCGGCACCCGGGGACCGGAGCCCCGGCGGTGCTGCTCGTGCTCGCGGCGGCCATCGGGATCGCGTGGCGCAGCGCGCTGCTGCGCAACGTGATGGCGTGGGTGTGCGGGGCGCTCGGCGTCTACGCCGCGACGCTCGGGATACTCGAGGTGTTCGAAGACGCAGGCACCGGCGTCGACACGACGTTCCAGCGTGGGCACACCGCCGTGAGCGTCCTGTGGGGCGTCGTCGGGCTCGGGCTGCTCGTCGCCGGTCTGAAGCGCCGCGCCCGGAGCCTGCAGATCGGCGGGTTCGTGCTGTTCGGGTTGAGCCTCGCCAAGCTCTTCCTCTACGACCTCGCGAACCTCAGCTCGATCGCGCGCGCGATGTCGTTCCTCGGCGTCGGTGCGCTCATCCTCGTCGGCGGGTTCTTCTACCAGCGCCTCGCCGCCACGAACGTAGACTCGACCGCGTGAACCTCGTCGAGGCGCTCGCGGTCGACATCGGGCCGCGCACGGCCGGCAGCGATGCCGCGTCGCGCGCAGCCGACGTCGTCGCCGGCGCGTTCCGACAGCTCGGTCTCGAGCCGCGCTTCCAGGAGTTCGACCTCGTCGGCTACGAAGCCGACGAGCCGTTCCTCGAGGTGGAAGGCGAACGGTGGGACGCCGGTCCGTGCATGTACGCGCACTCCTTCGAAGGTGCGGGCACGGTCAGGCGCATCGGCACGTCGCCTGCTCCCGTCGGCGACCGGAAGCTCCCGAACTTCGCCGTCGTCGCAGACGACGGCAGCGAAGTCGCGCGGCTGCTGACGAGCCCGTTCTCGACCGGCGCGATTCCGTTCATGTCGCCGCACGTCCACATCACGACGCCGCCGACGGCGTTCGTGTCGATCGCGGACTCCGCACGCCTGCAGGACGGGATGCACGTTCGGCTGCGTGTCGGCGGACGATTCCTGCCGGGGCGCCGCGAACGCAACGTGATCGCGGACATACCGGGCACCGGCGACGGCCACGTGATCGTGTCCGCCCACTACGACTCGGTGTGGCGCGGCCCCGGCGCGATCGACAACGCGACCGGCGTCGAGGGCGTGCGGCGCGTCGGCGAGGCGTTCGCGTCGCGGGATCTCGAGCGCGGGGTGCGTCTCGTCGCGTTCGCGGCGGAGGAGATCAAGCTCACGGGCTCGCGCTACTACGTCGACGAGGCAAGCCTGCGCGGCGAGCTCGACGAGATCGCCGGTGTCGTCAACCTCGACTGCATCGCGCGCGGCGACAAGCTGAACATCCTCGCCTCGCCGGACGCGCTCCTCGGGCGCGGCGTCGAGGCGGCGCGGAACCTCGGCCTGCTCGACCGCTACGAGCTCGAGACCGGTCCCGGCACCGGCGGCGTCGACTCGCACTGGTTCGCCGAGCGAAGTGTCCCGGCGGCGACGATCCTCCACTTCCCGTACGACGAGTACCACCTGCCGGCGGAGTCGCCGTCGCTCGCCGACGCGCAGCTGATGGACGACGCCGTCGCGCTCGCCGTCGCGCTCGTCGAGTCGCAGCTCGCAAACCCGGTCGCGCGCTAGTCGGGGGGCCCCATGCCCGGGAGCCCGTCGCGTCTGCGCGGGACGGACAGCGGGAGCCGCGCCGCGCGCCACGCCTCGATCCCGCCGACGACGTCGCCGCAGTCGCAGCCGAGCTCGACGAGCGTCGCCGCCGCCAGGATCGACGAGTAGCCGTGGTCGCAGACGAGGATCAGCCGCCTGCCTTCGAGCGCCAGGTTGCGCCAGTCGGCGGACGCGACGCGCCACTCGAGGACGGTGCGCGGGACGTGGTAGGCGCCGGGGATCGCATCGGTGCGGTCGCCGGCGCGGATGTCGACGAGCGCGGCGCCGGCCTGCGCAGCGGCGTGCGCCTCCTCCGGCAGGTAGCGGCGGATGCGCTCGGCTGCGCTCGCGACGAGCTCGTCCAGGGTCACGGCGCAACCGTAGACTGGCCGCGATGTTCGAGGAAGGCCTCGCGGAGCTGCACACTCATCTCGGAGGGTCGGTCGCGTCGGACATCATGTGGAGCCTCGCGCACGAGCAGGGCATCGCGCTGCCGACACGCGACTACTGGGAGTTCGACCGCATGGTCACGGTCTCGGACCCGCGCGGTGTACCCGACCTCGATTCGCTCGACCGTATCTACCACCTGACGGAGCTGATCCAGAGCTCACCGCTCGCCGTCGAGCGCAGCGTGCACGCCGCGATCGGCGGCGCCTACCGGTCGCAGCGGATCACGACGCTCGAGCTCCGCTTCAACCCGATGAAGCGCAACCGCGGCGGCGAGCGCGACCTCGACCACATCATCCTCGCCGCGATCCGCGGGCTCGACATCGCGTCGCTCGAGTACCCGCAGGTGCGTGCGGGGCTGATCCTGATGATGGATCGCACGTTCACCGCGGAGCAGAACATGGTGATCGTCGAGAAGGCGCTGCGCTACCGGTCGCGCGGCGTCGTCGGGATCGACATCGCCGGGCCGCGCCCCGGTGGCGCGCGCTACGACTACACGCAGATCCGCGAGCACGTCCAGCTCGCGCGCGACGGAGGGCTCGGCGTGACGATCCACGTCGGCGAGGAGGGCGGTCGGTACGGCGTGGAGGAGGTCGGGGAGGTGGTGACGGAGCTCCGGCCGGATCGGCTGGGGCACGGGATCCTGGCCTCGCGCGACCCCGCCCTGATGGAGCGGATCCGCGAGGCGAACATCACGCTCGAGATCTGCCCGACGAGCAACCTGCTGACGAAGGCGCTCGACGGCGAAGACGCGGTCGTGCAGACGTTCCGCACGTTCGTCGAGCACGGGGTGCCGTTCACGATCGCGACCGACGGGCCGGAGATGATGCGCACGCATCTGCGCGACGAGTTCGAGCTGCTCGAGCGGATCGGCGCGCTCGACGCGTCGGAGGCCCGCGCCGCGAACGCGCGCGGCCACGACGTCTCGTTCGTCCATCGCCGCTCCTAGCGGATACACCCTTCGACCGATATTTCAGGCAGCCGCCGCGCCCTAGCCTCGCTGCATGCAGGCACTACGAGATCCCTCCGGCATCACGACGCGGCAGAGGGAAGTGGTCGAGCTGATCGCGCAGGGAATGTCGAACGAGGAGATCGCGTTGGTGCTCGGCATCTCGCCGAGGACGGCCAAGGCGCACAGCGACGTTCTGCGGCAGAAGCTCGGCGTCCCTCGGCGGCGGCAGATCCCAGTCGCGTTCCGGCTGCTGACCGGCGAAGACCCGTTGGCAAAGCGACTGGAGTCGGCGCGAGCCGACAACGGGGGCTGACGGCGAAGGGCGTCTGCGGCAACCCTCTGCCGCAGGCGCCGGCCCCCTTCCATTTCCGGTTCGGCGGGCGTACCGTTCGACGACCGAGGCGCAGCGGCACGCCTCCGACGAGGGCAGGCAGGCAGGCATTTGACCGCAGGGGCAAAACGACCACCAAAGGCTCGGCCGCAGCGACGCATCATCGAGCGTCCGCGCCTGATCAAGCTGCTCGACGAGACCGATGCGCGGACGATCCTCCTCGTCGCCCCCGCCGGCTACGGCAAGACAACGCTCGCGCGGCAGTGGTTCAAGACGCTCAACGGCGCGATCTGGGTCACGCTCACGCCGGCACACCGCGACGTCGCGTGGCTCGCCGGTGCGGTTACATCCGCGATCGACACGCTTCGCGGCGGATCGTCTGCAAATGACACTGTACGCGAGCATCTGAAGGCTCATCGCAACCCCCAGCGAGTACCCGAAGAGCTCGGACGTGCCGTCGCAGCGCTCGCGACGCAGCAGCGCCTCCAATGGGTCGTTCTCGACGACACAGACGAAGTCGCAGGCTCCGAAGCAGAGGCATTCCTGAACGCGCTGCTCGAAGAGGCGCCCGCGCGCACACTCGTGCTCTGCCGTGTGCGTCCGCCGTGGATCAAAGAACGGCGACTCGTTTACGGCGATGTGCGGTCGATTGGGCGTGAGGCGCTAGCCATGACGCACGAAGAATCGCGGTCTCTGCTCGGCCACAGCGCGGCCGCGATGGTATTCCAAGCGCAGGCTGCTGGATGGCCCGCACTCATCTCGTTGGCGGCGACAACCGGGGAGTACGTCGCGAGCCCGAAATCGCTACCGCAGGACCTTCATCGCTATCTCGCTGAAGAACTATTCGCTCGCGTTCCCGAGGACCTTCGCGATCCACTGTTGTCCGCAGCGTTGTTAGCGACCCTGAACGAGAGCGAACTCGCGACAGCATTTGGACGCGATGCCGGGAGCCGCTTGATCGATGTCGCGTTCGATGTTGGCTTTAGCTCAAGCACCGTCGACCTTGAGCTTCACCCTCTTCTTCGAGAGTTCTTGATCGGCAAGCTTCTTCAAACCCCGGATGTAGAAGTCCGGGTTCGGGCAGCGGTGTTGCGGCATCTCGACAACGCCGCATGGGACTACGCGTTTAACCTCATCCTTCGATTCCGCCTGCTGGACATGGTCGATGCTGCGCTCGAGCGGGCATATAAGCCGCTCGCGCGCGCCGGGCGGTTAGGAACTCTTGCGGAGTTCGCCGCGGCGATCGCCGCGTCCCCGACCCTTCCGCCAGCGTCTGTTGACGTCGCGTCGGCGGAACTGGCACTCGGCGATGGCGAACTGGATGTCGCTCGGGCCCTGGCGCAGAGGGCGATGCATGAGCTTCCAGTTGAACACACGCTCTCATCGCGCGCGGCGGCCATCACGGGCCAGGTGTCATACCTGCTTGCTGATTTCCCTCTGGCATTTGATGCCTTCAAGCAAGCACTAGAAAGTGCAACCGACGATCGAGACGAGGTTGAGGCTCTATACGGTCTCTCAACATCTCTCGTTCACGCGGAAGATCCTTCAGCTGCCGAAGCCGTACAGGCCTTGTGTGCCCGTCACCATCAATCCGCGGCGGATCTCCTGCGCTCCGAGACGGTGCGCCTAGCGTTCTTCCGCGTTCATGGTGCAACAGAAACGGGCGGACGCCTCAACCTCGGTGTCGGTGAGCGCGCGCTGGCTCACGCCGACGACCCACGCGCACGAACGTCGTTCACATACACGGTTGCTGGCGTCCTCGCATATCGAGGCGAGTACGCACACGCCAAGAACTGGCTCAAGCTCTGCACGGAGGACGCCGAGAAGTATTCGCTGGATTTCATAGCGCCCTACGGGCAGTGGCTGGGTGCCCTCATCGCCCTCGGACAGCGTAGGTATGCAGACGCGGAACGCGCAGTGCAGCAAGTCGAGGACATCGCTGCACGGAGCGGGAACCTCCACCATCAGGTCAACGCCTCAGTCGTCCGCGCGCGGCTCATGCTCCAGACCGGCGCCGCGGATAGAGCTGCTGACCTCACGCTGCTTGATCCGACCACGCCGCTTATTCCGCATTGGCTTGGCGAACTCTTGGCGACCCGCGCCTTGGCACACGCCTGCTCAGGCGACATTGATGGCTGCTTGCGCGCTGCTGAACGCGCCCAGGAGGTAACGCAAGCGGTCGATGTTCACGTTCTGGCTCAGGCGGCGAAGGCTGTAGCTTCTGGTGCCCCAGCCGATCGAGACCGCCTTGTGGAAATCGCGCAGGTGACGGAGGCTTGGGATCCAGTCGTCTGCGCACTGCGCGCGTCGGCGCCGCTCACCGACGCGTTGGTTGGCGAACGCCGCGCCCGGCCGCTCTTGGAGGCGATCTGCGACCGAGCGAACGACGGCGTTCTTTCACGCCGTCTGGGTCTACGCCTCCGATCTCGCGGGAAGACGAGCGAACTCCTTTCGCCGCGGGAGCTAGAGGTGCTGGGACTTATCGCTCGTGGCTTCAAGAACCGCGAGATCTCGCGTGCGCTTTTCATCGCCGACTCGACGACAAAGGTTCACGTTCGGCACATCCTCGAGAAGCTCGGCGTACGGACCCGCGCCGAAGCAGTCGCGCGCTTTCGCGACTTAGACCACTGAGCTGGAGGCTCAGGCGAGGGCGATGGCGGCTGCCGCGCCAAGCACAGCTTCGGGTTGACGCCGCTCGTCTGTGTCGAACCGAAACTCGGTGCCTTCGGCAACGCGGTAGGTCTCGTCAGCGCCAGCGAGAATCGCTTCGAAGGCAGCCACAACGGACGTGTCGAACTGCGTCTCCACAGCCTGCGCGAGACGGAGACGCGCGACGCGGCTCGGCATCGCGTCGCGGTACGGCCGATCGGAGGTCATCGCGTTGTACGCATCAGCAACCGCGATGATCCTTGAGAGCAGAGGAATTTCATCGCCTCTGAGGCCGTCGGGGTAGCCCTGGCCGTCGACGCGTTCGTGGTGATGTCTCACGATCGCCGCGATCTCGGCATAGGTATCAACGTTGCCCAGGATCCGCTCACCGATCTCGGAATGCCGCTGCATTTCGCGCCGCTCATCCAACGTGAGCGCACCTGGCTTCTCGAGAAGTCCCGCAGGCAGACCGATCTTCCCGATGTCGTGGACGAGCCCGCAGAGATATGCGAGTTCAACGTGCGCGTCCCCCAGGTTCATACGTCGGGCGATGTCTGCGGCATAAGTCGCCACCGCAGCCGAATGGCCCGCTGTATAGCGATCTCGTGCATCGAGGGTGGCGATCAGCCCCTTTGCGAATGAGAGGTTGGCCGCACGCAACTGATCGTTGAGCGTCTGGAGATTCTCGCTCAGCCGCCGCTGATCTTGGTAGAGCAAGAACCATCGCTGTGCGGCCAACGCAGGAGCGAAGAAGAGAGGGAGCGTCCAACCCGAGAGATGTTCGTAGCTCAACGCCAGGATGGCCACGGCTGTGCTGTACATCGGAACCGACGCCGTCATGACGGGGATTGAGTCGGTGACGACGTCACGCCAGCTGCCGAGCCGGCGAAGCGAGAACGCCGTCGCAGTAAATGCCGTGTCGACGACCTCCGCCACTAGAGCAGCGACCGTGGCCTCGACAACTGTCCTGCCAATGCCGGGCGACACAACGGCAGCAGCCGCGAGGGCGGCGCCGCCTGCAAGGGCACCGGTCAGAGCTCGACTTCCGAGATAGCTGATCCGGCCAGCGAGTGGGAAGGAAAGGACGGCCGCGCTAGAGGCGTAAACGACCATCGCGGCGAGCGGCCCGAACAAGACCGCGGCTGATACGGCCGGTAGCAGCGAGATCGAGACGTGGAGCGGGCCCGTCCTCGTTACGCGGAGCGTGATTCGGCCGCTCTCGCCATATGCGGCAACGACTGCCAGCCCTGCGATCGCGTACACGTTTCCGCGAGGCGACCCGCTCAGGTAAAGCGCCGCGGCGACGATCAGCGCCGTCCCGACGACAGCGACCATGTAAACCAGAACTGCCCGGCTCAATCCGCCGAAAATTTGCCGGATCGCGCGTGAGACTTGCGTATCCCCCAAAAGGGTTATAAGGTTCACGTCGCCGTCAGTCCTAGCTCCAAACGGGGGAAACAAATGCTCAAGTTCGCGAAGATCCTTAAGTCGGCGAAGGTCGCCGGGGGCCTGTCTGCCTGGTAGGCCGGCGTAGTTAACTGGGTTCTCCGCCGACCCACCTCCCCCTTTCGAGGGGCGTTGTCCACAGGCGGTGGATAACCCGTAGAAAGAACTGAAGAGGGTCGCCCGTCAGGGGGCGGCCCTTTTCACGGTCCCGGGAAGCGCCTG
>DATDNT010000115.1:0-3249 GCA_036518135.1 Gaiellaceae bacterium
CCCACGGCTTCGTCAAGAGCATGATCGTGATCACGCACGACATCTCGATCCTGTACCAGGTCGCCGACACGATCCTGGTCATGTACGCGGGGCAGCTCGCCGAGAAGGCGTCCGCGGAGACGATCATCTCGGCGCCGCGGCACCCGTACACGAAGCTCCTGATCGGGTCGCTCCCGGAGGTCGGCGTACGCTACGAGGAGCGGAAGCTCGAGGGCATCGCCGGCACGCCGCCGACGCTCCTCGAGCCGCCCGTGGGGTGCCGCTTCCGCGAGCGCTGCCCCCTGGCGTCCGCCAAGTGCGCGCAACAGCCGCCGTTCGCGCAGGTCGCGGACGGCCACCACGTCGCGTGCTGGGATCTCGCCGCATGACGAGCCTCGTCGAATTCGACGGCTGCACCAAGGTCTACCGGGTCGGCGCGTTCGGCGGGAAGCGGCTGACCGCAGTGTGCGACTGCTCGTTCGACGTCCGGCCCGGCGAGGTCGTCTCGCTGATCGGCGAGAGCGGCAGCGGCAAGTCGACGATCGGTCGGATGATCCTTCGTCTCTCGCCCGTCACCTCCGGCAGCATCCGCTTCAAGGGGACGGACGTCGCGCGCCTGCGCGGCGCTCAGCTGAAGGAGTACTACCGCCACGCGCAGGGCGTCTTCCAGGATCCGTTCAGCTCGTACAACCCGATCTACCGCGCGGACCGCGTGTTCAAGCTGGTGAAGGACGCGTTCTTCCCGGGCGTCTCGTCCGGCGAGTGGGAGCGGCGGCTGCACGCGTCGCTCGAGGACGTGTCGCTCGACCCCTCGCAGGTGCTGCACAAGTTCCCGCACCAGCTCTCCGGCGGGCAGCTCCAGCGCCTCCTGATCGCGCGCGCCCTGCTGCTCGAGATCGAGTTCCTGGTCGCCGACGAGATCATCAGCATGCTCGACGCGTCCACGCGCATCGACGTGCTGAATCTGCTCGGCGAGCTGAAGGCGCGCGGGCTCGGGATCCTCTTCATCACGCACGACCTGTCGCTCGGCAACTACATCAGCGACCGGACCGTGATCCTGCGGAACGGCGCCATCGTCGAGATGGGCGCGACGCAGAAGGTCTTCGGCGACCCGCAGCACGCCTACACCCGCATGCTGCTCGCCTCGGTGCCGCAGCTCCACCGGAAGTGGGACGAGGTCGAGGCGGAGTGGCTGACGGCCGACGACTCGGTCGGCATCGACTCGCTGAGCTCGACGCTCGTCGCCGTCGAGGCCGACCATCTCGTTCGCCGCGAGGCGGCGTGACCCCGGCCGCCATCCCGTGGGAGGAGCCGCCGGCCGGGCGGACGCAGCCGCTCTGGCGCTACACCGGCAACCCGGTCGTGACGCGCGCTGCGCTCGCGAGCTCGAACAGCATCTTCAACAGCGCGGTCGTGCGGTTCGGCGACGGGTTCGCGGGCGTCTTCCGCTGCGACGACCGGACGCGCCGCATGCAGCTGCATGCCGGCCGGAGCCACGACGGGATCAACTGGGACATCGATCCCGACCCCATCCCGTTCGCGTCGTTCGTCTACGGCTACGACCCGCGGGTGACGTGGATCGACGACCGCTTCTACGTCACGTGGTGCAACTGGTTCCACGGGCCGACGATCGGCGTCGCGTGGACGACCGACTTCGAGACGTTCCATCAGCTCGAGAACGCGTTCCTGCCGTTCAACCGGAACGGCGTGCTCTTCCCGCGTCGCGTCGACGGGAGGTTTGCGATGCTCTCGCGCCCGTCCGACGACGGGCATACGCCCTTCGGCGACGTCTTCTACAGCGAGAGCCCCGACCTCGAGTTCTGGGGGCGGCACCGGCACGTGCTCGGGACGGTGCCGAACTCGTGGCAGGCGACGAAGGTGGGCGCCGGCCCGACGCCGATCGAGACCGACGCGGGCTGGCTCCTCGTCTACCACGGTGTCCTCACGTCGTGCAACGGGTTCGTCTACGCGGCCGGCGTCGCACTGCTCGACCGCGACGAGCCGTGGCGCGTCGTCGCGCGCGCCGCACCGTACGTGCTCGCCCCCGAGGCGCCCTACGAGCGGGTCGGCGACGTGCCGAACGTGGTCTTCCCCTGCGCGGCGCTGCACGACGAGGAGACCGGGAGGCTCGCGCTGTACTACGGCGCGGCCGACACGGTCACCGCACTCGCATTCGCCTACGTCGACGAGCTCGTCGACTTCGCAAAGGAGCATGCACTGTGACTGCCACCAGCTTCCCGCCCGGCTTTCTCTGGGGAACGGCGACCTCCGCGTTCCAGATCGAGGGCGCGACCCGTGAGGACGGGCGCTCGGAGAGCATCTGGGATCGCTTCTGCGCCACGCCGGGCAAGGTGCGCGCAGGCGACACCGGGGCCCTCGCGTGCGACTTCTACCACCGGTACGCCGGCGACATCGCGCTCGTCCGCGAGCTCGGGCTCGACGCGTTCCGGTTCTCGGTCGCGTGGCCGCGCGTGCTCCCGGACGGACGCGGTCGCGTCAACGAGGCGGGTCTCGACTTCTACGACCGGCTCGTCGACGAGCTCCTCGCCGCGGGCATCCGGCCGTTCGTCAACCTCTACCACTGGGACCTGCCGCAGGTGCTCGAGGACGAGGGCGGCTGGCCGGTGCGGTCGACCGCCGAGGCGTTCGCCGAGTACGCCGCCGTCGTCGCTGCGCGGCTCGGCGATCGCGTGCACGACTGGATCACGCACAACGAGCCCTTCTGCACGTCCTGGCTCGGCTACGGCCTCGGAATCCATGCTCCGGGCCGTCGGAGCGTCGCCGACGCCCTCGCCGCGTCGCACCACGCGCTGCTCGGCCACGGCTGGGCCGTCGAGGCGCTCCGCGCCTCGGCGCCCGACGCGGACGTCGGCATCGTGCTCGACTCCTGGCCGGTGCATCCGGCGAGCGAGTCGCCCGAGGACGCTGCCGCCGCGCGCGCGGCTGACGGCGTGTCGAACCGCTGGTTCTTCGACCCGGTGCTCCGCGGGTCGTACCCCGTCGACGTGCTCGAGCGGTTCGCCGACGCCGCCCCGCCGATCCGGCCCGGTGACCTCGAGACCATCTCGGCGCCGCTCGACTTCCTCGGCGTCAACAACTACTCGCGCAGGGTCGTACGTGCGGGCGAGGACGGCGCGGCCGTCGACGTGCCGCCGTCGGGCGAGCTGACGGACATGGGGTGGGAGGTGTACCCGCCGGGGCTCGCGGAGGTGCTCCTGCGCCTGCACGAGGAGTACGACTCGCCGCCGCTCTACGTGACGGAGAACGGCG
>DATDNT010000116.1:0-2579 GCA_036518135.1 Gaiellaceae bacterium
GTTTCCCTCCTCGTCGACCTCGAAGACGCGGACGTCGTGGCGAAAGTCCTTGTTCCGGCGGCGCCGCTGCTTGCGCGTGGGCATGACGGGAGGTTACCGCCGGAAGGCGAGCTCCCCGCCGCGCACGACGCCCGCGACGACATCGCCGGCGAGGTGGTAGGCGAGGTAGCGCCAGTCGGGGGCGTCGAGCAGCGTCAGGTCGGCGCGGAGCCCGGGCTCGATCCGGCCGCGGTCGTCGAGGCCGAGCACGCGCGCAGCGTTCGCCGTCATCGCCGCGAGCGCCTCCTCCGGGGACAGGTGGAGCTGCGTGCACGCGAGCGACGCGACGAGCGGCAGGCTCGTCGTGAACGCGCTCCCCGGGTTGAAGACGGTCGCGAGCGCGATCGTCGCGCCCGCATCGACGAGCGCACGCGCCGGCGGCATCGGGCGATCGAGGAAGAGCGCGCTCGCCGGGAGCAGCACGGCGGCGACGTCGCTCGCGGCGAGGGCGCGCACGCCGTCGTCGCCCGTGGCCTCGAGGTGGTCGACGCTGCGCGCACCGAGCTCGATCGCGAGGGGTATCGCGCCGCTCTCCGTGAACTGGTCGCCGTGCAGCCGCAACGCGAGCCCGGCGTCCCGGCAGGCCGTGAGGTAGCGGAGCGCCTGCGCCGCGTCGAACGCGCCGCGCTCGAGGAAGACGTCGGCCGCGTCGGCGAGCCGCGCCGCGTCGGGGAGCACGTCGGCGAGCGCGAAGTCGAGGTACGCGTCGGCGCCCGCGAACTCGGGCGGGACGCTGTGCGCGCCGAGCCACGTCGGCGAGCCGCCGGCGGCGCGGACCGCGCGCAGCGACGCGAGCTCGGTGTCCCGGTCGAGCCCGTAGCCCGACTTCCCTTCCCACGTCGTCGTGCCGTGCGCGAGCATCCACGCCGCGTGCCGCTCGACGCGCGCGTGAAGACCGTCGTCGCCGAGCGCGCGCGTCGCGCGGACGGTCGAGAGGATGCCGCCGCCCGCGGCGTGCAGCTCCTCGTAGCCCGCGCCGCCCGCGCGCAGGGAGAACTCGTGCACGCGGTCGCCACCCCACGCCGGGTGCGTGTGGCAGTCGACGAGGCCGGGGATCGCGCAGAGGCCCCGGCCGTCGAGCTCCTCCACCTCGCCGTCGACGACGAGGTCGCGCATCCTCCCGACCGCGGCGATGCGGCCGCCGTCGCAGAGGACGTACGCCTCCTCGACGACGTCGACGCCCGGCGTGGCGACCTGTGCCAGGTCGCGGACGAGCAGCCGGCTCACGCGCGCGGGATCGAGAGCCCGTGCTCGCGCGCGGCCGCTTCCGCTTCGGGATAGCCGGCGTCGACGTGCCGCACCACGCCCATTCCCGGGTCGGTCGTCAGCACGCGCTGGAGCCGCTCCGCCGCGTCGGCGGTGCCGTCGGCGACGACGACCATGCCCGCGTGGATCGAGTTGCCGATCCCGACGCCGCCGCCGTGGTGGACCGAGACCCAGGTCGCGCCTGCCGCGACGTTGACGAGCGCGTTCAGGATCGGCCAGTCGGCGATCGCGTCGGAGCCGTCGCGCATCGACTCCGTCTCGCGGTAGGGCGAGGCGACGGAGCCGGCGTCGAGGTGGTCGCGCCCGATCACCACCGGCGCCTGCACGCGGCCCATCCGCACGAGCTCGTTGATCGCAAGCCCCGCCTTGGCGCGGTCGCCGTACCCGAGCCAGCAAATCCGCGCGGGCAGGCCCTGGAAGGCGACGCGTTCCGGCGCCAGCTCGAGCCACCGCTGCAGGAGCGCATCTTCCGGGAAGAGCTCCCGCAGCTTCTCGTCGATCGCCGCGATGTCGGCCGGGTCCCCGGACAGCGCTGCCCAGCGAAACGGCCCGATCCCGCGACAGAAGAGTGGCCGGATATAGGCCGGGACGAATCCCGGGTATGTGAAGGCGTCCGCTACACCGGCTGCTTCGGCCTCACCTCGCAAGTTGTTGCCATAATCGAAAACATACGCGCCGTGTCGGACGTACTCGAGAAGCCCTTCGACGTGCACCGCGATCGAGGCGCGGGCGCGGCGCAGGTACTCGTCGGGATCGGACACGCGCAGGGCGTTCGCCTCCTCGAGCGTCATCCCGTTGGGCACATAGCCCGTCAGCGGGTCGTGTGCCGCCGTCTGGTCCGTGACGAGATCGAAGTGCTCGCCGCGCCGAGCGAGCTCGGGCACGACGTCCGCCGCGTTCCCGAGCAGGCCGACCGACAACGCGCGGCCGTCGGCGGCCGCTGCGCGCACGCGTGCGAGCGCATCCTCGAGCGACTCGGTCGCCTCGTCCAGGTAGCGCGTCTCCAGGCGCCGCTCGATGCGGTGCGGGTCGACCTCGACGCAGAGAATCGCGCCGCCGGCCATCGTCGCGGCGAGCGGCTGGGCGCCGCCCATCCCGCCGAGGCCCGCCGTCAGCACCGTGCGGCCCGCGAGCGACGAGGTGCCGAAGTGCTTCTCGGCCGCGGCGGCGAACGTCTGGTACGTGCCCTGCAGGATCCCCTGCGTCCCGATGTAGATCCACGAGCCCGCCGTCATCTGGCCGAACATCGTCAGCCCCTCGGCCTCGAGGCGCCG
>DATDNT010000117.1:0-10652 GCA_036518135.1 Gaiellaceae bacterium
GCGGTCGTCCTCGACTACGCGCAGATCCCGCCGGACCTCACGCCGGCGATGTTCGGGTGCGCGCGCACCGCCGGCTGGTCGGCGCATATCCTCGAGCAGAAGCGGCTCGCGCGCCTCGTGCGCCCGTCGGCGCGCTACGTCGGCCCTGCGCCGCGCACGCTCGCCGATCTGTGAACCTGCAGGAGGCGGCAGCGCACGCTGACGGCCTCGAGGACGAGCGCGAGCGGTCGCAGCTGCGCGCCCAGTGGGACGAGGAAGTCGAGATGGCGGCGCGGTCGCAGGACTTCCGCGAGCGGGCGGTCGCGTATCGCGCCATCGGCCAGTTCCGCTTCCGGACGAAGAAGGAGCTGCTGCGCCGTGGGCTCGAGGACGACTCGCCGGCGGTGCGGGGGTCGGCGCTGCTCTCGCTCGAGCGCCTCTCGCGCGACCATCCGGGTGACGTGAACGACGTGCGCCCGCTCCTGCACGAGCTCGTCGCGCACGACTCGAACGAAGCGGTGCGTCGGCTCGCGATCGTCGCGCTCAAGAACGGCTCGCCGCGGCCGGACACGATCCAGATCCTCGCGAGCCTCGGCTCGGACGACGAGCAGTCGCGGGAGCTGCGCGAGAGCGCAGCGAAGGTCGCCCAGCTGCTGCGCCGCAAGGGGACGAAGTAGAACCGCGTCGGCGCGTTCTCGCGTAGGGGTTTTCTCCGATGCTGCGCCGTCTCGGCGGGCGGACGATCGCGGGTGAAAGGAGGAGACCATGTACCAGACACTCCTCTGGGCGACGGACGGCTCGGACGGCGCGGAGGTCGCGCTGCAAGAGGCAGTGCGGCTGCTCGCACCCGGCGGCACCCTGATCGCGTTCCACTGCGACCAGCGGTTCGTCGGCGGCCGTGTGGGCGGCGTCCCCGTCCTCGCCGACGAGGACGACCGGCGTCGGCACCTGAAGGCGCGTGTCGACGAGCTCGTCGCCGACGGCATCGATGCGAAGCTCGTCGTCGAGACGACCCATCACTCCGCCGCCCACACGATCGTGAAGGCGGCCGAGGAGGCGAACGTCGAGGCGATCGTGTGCGGGACCCGCGGGCTCGGCGGCATCCAGGGCGCGCTGCTCGGCAGCGTGTCGAAGGAGCTGCTGCACCACGCGCACGTTCCCGTCGTCGTCGTGCCGCCGCGCGTCGTCGCGCCCGTGTCGTAAAGCTGTGCCCGGGCGGGCGGCGCGCTCCCCGCGCCGTCTGCCTAGGCGCAGGTGCAGCCGTCGTGCCTGCCGCAGCTCGGGCAGACCACGCGCCGGCGCTTGGGCTCAAGCATGTTCTTCGCGAGCCCGGCCTTCATCATCAGCCACGCCGCCGCCGACGCGATCGCCATGAAGAGTTCGACGTGCGGATCCATCCTGACCTTCTTCCTTCGTTCGCCTTCGAGCGTGGGGATGCGCCCGGTAATACAACTCGCGACGGCGTCGATCGGTTACGTGGGTGTACAGCTCGGTCGTGGATAGATCGGCATGCCCCAGCATTTCTTGAACGGATCGGAGGTCGGCGCCTCCCTCGAGAAGATGCGTCGCGAACGAGTGGCGGAGGAGGTGGGGGTGGACGCGCTTCGGGTCGAGCCCGGCCTTCTCGGCGAGACGCCGCAGGATCAGGAACGCGCCCGCCCGCGTCAGCGGGCCGCCCTGCGCGTTCAGGAAGAGCTCCGGCCGATGGCGCCGGTCGAGGTGCGGGCGCCCGCGCGACAGGTACCGGCGCAGGGCCTCGGCCGCGTGGCGGCCGATCGGGACGACGCGCTCCTTGCCGCCCTTGCCGATGACGCGGACGAAGCGGTCGTCGAGGTCGACGCCGGTGCGGTCGAGCCCGACGCACTCGGAGACACGCAGTCCGGCGCCGTAGAGGAGCTCGACGAGCGCCTGATCCCGGAGGTTCCGCGGCTGCGTCCCCTTCGCGGCGTCGATCAGCCGCTCGGCCTCGCCCGGCGACAGCGTCTTCGGCAACGGCTTCGGGCGGCGCGGCAGCGCCACTGCGGCGGCGGGATTGTCGCTGCGCGTGCCGAGCAGCTGCTGGTGGCGGAAGAAGCTGCGCGCCGCGGCGGTGCGCCGCGCGATCGTCGACGCCGAGAGACCATCCGCGCGCATCTGCGCCGTGAACCGCTCGAGCTCCTCGACGGTCGCCGACGCGAGCGGCCTGCCGAGGAAGGCGGAGAGGAGCGTCAGGTCGCGGCGATAGGCGTCGACGGTACGCGGCGAGCGCCGTGCCGCGAGCAGCGCGAGGAACCCGTCGAGCTCAGGATCGCGGATGGGCATGGTCGTAGACCCTCCGGAGGCGCTTCGCGTCGACGTGGCTGTACATCTGCGTCGTCGAGAGCGAGCTGTGGCCGAGGAGCTCCTGGATCGTGCGCAGGTCGGCGCCGCCCTCGAGCAGGTGCGTCGCGAACGCGTGGCGCAGCCGGTGGGGGTGCGGTACGAGCCGGCGCAGCGTCGACGTGTCGAGGCGGCGTCCACGCGCCGAGAGGAAGAGCGCGTTCTCGGCGCCGCGCGCGAGCTCCGGCCGGGCCTCGCGGAGGTAGCGCGCGACAAGCGCCGCCGCCTCTTCGCCGAGCGGCACAACCCGGTCCTTGCCGCCCTTGCCGTGCCGCACGTGCACCGTCTCCTGCTCGAAGTCGACGTCGCCCAGGTCGAGCGCGACGGCCTCGGCGCTGCGCAGCCCGGCGGAGTACACGAGCTCGACGAGCGCACGGTTGCGCAGGCCGAGCGGGCCGTCGCGGTCGAGACCGTCGACGATCTCCTCGATCTCCGCCTGCCGCGGCGCGTCGGGTAGCCGGCGCGGCCGTCGCGGCGCGAGGGCCGCGTCCGGGACGTGGTCGGCGCCGAGGACGAAGCGAAGCATCGACCGCACGGCGACGAGCTTGCGCGCGATCGTCGCCGGCGCGAGCCGCCCGTGCGCGCGCGCACGCCCGAGCTCCGTCACCCAGTCCGCGAGCACGCGCACGTCGACGTCCTCGACCGGGCTGTCGGGGCCGAACCAGGCTGCGAACTCGCGCAGGTCTGTGCCGTAGCCGCGCCGCGTCCCCTCGGAGATCCCGGCGGCCGCGACGAAGCGCTCGATGGCGGCATCGGTCGTCATGTGCCGGACGAGTTCGCCGCCGTCAGTAGGATCGCCTGCCATGTCCGACCGCCTCCAGCGTCTCGCCGAGCTCGCCGTCCACGGCGCGAACGTCCAGCCGGGGCAGATCCTGATGGTCACGGCCGAGCTCGGGAACGAGGACGTGGCGCGCGCCGTGGCCGCCGCCGGCTATCGCCGCGGAGCGAAGTTCGTCGACGTCGATTACTTCGACCCGCACGTGAAGCGCGCGCGCATCCAGTTCGGCGACCCGGACACGCTCGACTACGTTCCGCCGTGGTACGGGCAGCGGATGGTCGAGCACGCGGAGGGGCGGGGCGCGCGCGTCACGCTCGTCGGCATGGTCGCGCCGAACCTCCTCGACGACCTCGACAAGGCGCTCGTCGGCAAGGACATGCTGCCGCGCGTCAAGGAGCTGACGAAGATCGTCGGCGACCGGTCGACGAACTGGTGCATCGTCGCCGCTCCGCACCCGGCCTGGGCGCGGGTCATCTACTCCGACCTCTCCGAGGAGGATGCGTACGAGCGGCTGTGGCAGGAGCTCGAGCACGTGATGCGGCTGGACGAGCCCGACCCGAACGCGGCCTGGGACGCACGGATGGAGCAGCTGAACGACGCTGCGCGACGGCTGACGGAGCGCGCGTTCGACGCGATCGAGCTCCGCGGCCCCGGCACCGAGCTGACGATCGGCCTCCTCCCGACGCACCGCTGGTGGGCGGCCGACTTCACGCGCAGCGACGGTCTGCGCCATCTGCCGAACCTCCCGACGGAGGAGGTGTTCACGACCCCGGATCCGGAGCGGACGAGCGGGCACGTCACGTCGACGAAGCCGCTCGCGCTCCGCGACGGCACGATCGTCAGCGGGCTGCGCGTGCGCTTCGAGAACGGTGTCGCGACCGAGATCGACGCCGACGAGAACGTGGAGGCGCTGCGGACGCTCGTCTCGATCGACGACGGCGCGCGCCGCCTCGGCGAGCTGGCACTGGTCGACCGGCAGGGCCGGATCGGTCCGCTCGGCACCGTCTTCTACAACACGCTCCTCGACGAGAATGCCGCCAGCCACATCGCGTTCGGGAGCGGCTTCCCGTTCCTCGTGGACACGGACGTCGTGCCGCGCGTCAACGAGAGCGCCCAGCACATCGACTTCATGATCGGCTCGCCTGACCTCGACGTGGACGGAGTCGCGGCGGACGGCGCGCGCACTCCGGTGCTGCGCGGCGGCGACTGGCAGATTTAGCTCGCCCGGGAACGGGTACGTAGGTTCCCCGATGCTCGCGGGCGCGGTCCCGTTCCACGCTTCGCGGCATCGACTCCAAGGAGCGCCAGAGCCATGCCCGACACCCTCAGCTTCACCGACGGCCGCACAGGAGCGGCCTTCGAGGCGCCGATCGAGGACGACTCGATCCGCGCGACCGCGTTGAAGGAGGCGGGCCTCGTCAGCTACGACCCCGCTTTCCTGAACACGGCGTCCGTTCGCAGCTCGATCACCTACATCGACGGCGACGCCGGCATCCTCCGCTACCGCGGGTATCCGATCGAGCAGCTCGCCGAGCGCTCGACGTACATCGAGGTCGCCTACCTCCTGATCCACGGCGAGCTCCCGACCCAGGAGCAGCTCGCGCACTGGGCCCACGAGATCACGTTCCACACGATGCTGCACGAGAACGTGAAGACGCTCATCGACGGGTTCCGGTACGACGCGCACCCGATGGGAATGTTCGTGAGCGTCGCAGCGGCGCTGTCGACGTTCTATCCCGAGGCGCGTGATGTCGAAGATCGCGACACGCGCATGGCGCAGGTGATCCGGCTGATCGCGAAGACGCCGACGATCGCCGCGTGGTCGTACCGGCACTCGAAGGGCCTGCCGTACGTGTACCCCGACAACGACCTCAGCTTCGCGGGGAACTTCCTCTCGATGATCTTCCGGATGGGCGAGTCGCAGTACTACGTCGACCCGGCGCTCGAGCGTGCGCTCGAGATCCTGTTCATCCTCCACGCCGACCACGAGCAGAACTGCAGCGCGAACGTGATGCGCTCGATCGGGTCGTCGAAGGCCGACCCGTACGTCGCGCTCGCGGGCGCGGCGGCCGCGCTGTACGGCCCGCTGCACGGGGGCGCGAACGAAGAGGTGCTGCGCATGCTGACGGCGATCGGCGACGTGAAGAACGTGCCCGCCTTCATCGAGCGCGTGAAGGCGGGGGAGGGGCGCCTGATGGGCTTCGGCCACCGCGTCTACAAGAACTACGACCCGCGCGCGCGGATCATCAAGGATGCGGCCGACCAGGTGTTCAAGGTGACGGGCCGAAACCCGCTCCTCGACATCGCGCTCGAGCTCGAGAAGATCGCGCTCGAGGACGACTACTTCGTCTCGCGCAAGCTCTACCCGAACGTCGACTTCTACTCCGGCCTGATCTACCAGGCGCTCGGCCTGCCGACGGCCATGTTCCCCGTGATGTTCGCGATCCCGCGGACGGCCGGCTGGCTCGCGCAGTGGCTCGAAGGCGTGCAGGACCCCGAGCAGAAGATCGCGCGCCCGCGGCAGATCTACACGGGCGCCGACGAGCGGAACTTCGTCCCCATCGACGACAGAAAGGCCGTGCGCAACTAGAGGACGGTTCGCTCTCCCGGCGAATGGGCGAATCCGTACCATTCAGCCCCGTTCATGACCGATCTGGCCGAGACGTTGAAGGAGGCGCTCCGGATGACCACGACTGAGCTCCCCGGCCGCGTGGATCTCTCCGAGCACGGGATCGACGCGTCCGGCCGCACGTACCGAAATCCGACGACGGCGCTCCTGTACTCGCACGCGCTGCAGCGCGGCGACGGGCGCCTCGCCGAGGGCGGGCCGCTCGTCGTCGATACCGGCTCGTTCACCGGGCGCTCGCCGAAGGACAAGTTCCTCGTCGACGAGCCTTCGTCGACCGACCGGATCTGGTGGGGCGAGGTCAACCAGAAGCTCGCGGAGTCGAGCTTCGACGGGCTGCGCGAGAAGGTGACGTCGCACCTCGCAGCGGCCGACGCGCTCTACATCGTCGACGCGTGGGCCGGCGCCGATCCGGCGCACCGCATCGGCGTGCGCGTCATCACCGCGCATCCGTACCACGCGCTCTTCGCGAAGACGATGTTCATCGACCTCGCCGACGACGAGGCCGCCGGCTTCCGCCCTGACGCGCTCGTCCTGCACACGCCGGACCTCGAGTCCGACCCCGACGAGGACGGCACGCGGTCGAGCACCGCGATCGTCCTGCACCCGGGGAAGACCGAGTTGCTCGTCCTCGGGACGTTCTACGCGGGCGAGATCAAGAAGTCGATCTTCACGGTCATGAACGACCGGCTCCCGCTCGAAGGCGTGTTCCCGATGCACTGCTCGGCGAACGTCGCCGACGACGGGAACGTCGCGGTCTTCTTCGGGCTCTCCGGCACGGGGAAGACGACGCTGTCGGCCGACCCCGAGCGGCGCCTGATCGGCGACGACGAGCACGGCTGGGGCGACGGCGGCGTGTTCAACATCGAGGGCGGGTGCTACGCGAAGACGATCCGCCTTTCCCCGGTCGCGGAGCCCGAGATCTTCAAGACGACGCGCACCTTCGGGACGATCCTCGAGAACGTGTCGGTCGACGAGTTCGGCGTCATCGACCTCGACGACGACTCGAAGACCGAGAACACGCGCGCCGCGTACAAGCTCGAGCAGATCGGCAACGCACTCCCGGAGAAGAAGGCGGGTCACCCGAGCTCCGTCATCTTCCTCACCGCGGACGCGTTCGGGATCCTGCCGCCGATCGCGAAGCTCTCGCGCGAGCAGGCGCTCTACTACTTCCTCTCCGGCTTCACGGCGAAGCTCGCCGGCACCGAGATCGGCGTGACGGAGCCGCAGCCGACGTTCTCGACGTGCTTCGGCCAGCCGTTCCTGCCGCAGCCGCCCGCCGTGTACGCGCGGATGCTCGGCGAGAAGCTCGACCGGCACAGCGCGACGGTGTGGCTCGTGAACACGGGCTGGACGGGCGGGCCGTTCGGCGAGGGGCAGCGCATGCCGATCCAGGCGACGCGCACGATGCTCCGCGCGGCTCTCGAGGGTGAGCTAGACGACGTGGAGTTCCGCGAGGACGCGACGTTCGGCTTCCAGGTGCCGGTGCACGTCCCGGGCGTCGACGACGCGTTGCTCGATCCGCGGTCGACGTGGCGCGACCCCGAGCAGTACGACGTGAAGGCGCGCGAGCTCGCCGAGCTCTTCGCCGAGAACTTCGCGATCCGCTTCGGCGACGTCGACGCCTCGGTGAAGGCCGCAGGGCCACGCGTGTAGCTGCGTAGTTCCCGCGTCGTAAGGCGAAGTTCCCCCGGTTACCGCGCCGACGACGCAGGACTAGACCTGCTTCGTCAGGTATCCCAAGAAGGGGGATTTCTTCATGAAACGTCGGACGCTGGCGACGGCGCTTGCCGCTGTCGTCTTCCTGTTCGCGTTCGCGATCCTCGTCGGCGGCGCAGCGCTCAAACCGGCGCACGCCGAGCCGACACCGCCGATCGCGTTCACGATCCTGCACACCAACGACTTCCACGGCCAGCTGCAGGGATCCGGGAGCAACCCCGGCCTTGCGCGCGTGGCGGCCGTGGTCAACGGCGTTCGCGCGGCCAAGGGCGCGGGAAACGTCATCCTCACCGACTCGGGTGACGAGATGCAGGGCAGCCTGCTCTCGAACCTCCAGAAGGGCGCCCCGACCATCGCTGCGTTCAACGCGATGGGGACCGATGTCGCGACCTTCGGCAACCACGAGTTCGACTGGGGCCAGCAGAATCTCGCCGACCGCACGACGCAGGCGAGCTACCCGTTCGTGACGGCCAACATCGTCCAGAACGACACGGGCAACTGCGCGACGGCCGGCTGGACGCCGCCGTCGTTCGCGGACGGCGGCCCCTACACGATCAAGACCGTCGCCGGCGTCAAGGTCGCCTTCATCGGCGTCACGACGACGGAGACGCCGACGATCACCGTCGCAACCGCGACACAGGGTCTCTGCTTCAAGGACCCGTTCGACGCGATCGTCCACTACTACGACCAGATGAAGGCGAACGCCGACGTGATCGTCGTGCTGAGCCACCTCGGGTACACGGACGGGGGCTACGGCTACGGCATCCCGGTGATCGGCGACCAGACGCTCGCGAAGAAGCTCGCGGACGCCGGCAAGCCCGTCCCGCTCATCATCGGCGGGCACAGCCACACGAGGCTCACGACGGCGACGGTCGTCAGCGGCACGACGATCGTCCAGGCCTACTACAACGGCCGTGAGGTCGACGAGGCCGACATGACGTTCGACCCCGCGACGAAGGCAGTGACGGTCAACTGGACTAAGCCCGCCGTCTCGACGACGGGCCCCGAGGATGCCACGGTCAAGGCCGTCATCGACTCGTACGCGAACGACCCGGCGTACCTGGCGAAGGTCAACCAGCCGATCGGCTACTCAGCGGTCGACCTGCCGCGGAGCGGCGGCCTCGACAACATGATGGGCGACTTCGTCGACGACGCGATTTACAACTACCTCAACACCGACGGCACGTCGACGAACGACGTCGACGTATTCCTCAACAACGCCGGCGGCATTCGCACCGACTGGTGCTGGGATTCGGCGACGTCCACGTGGCTGAGCACCGGCTGCAAGAGCGGCACGCACGCGCCCGCGCTCCTCACCTACGGGAACATGTTCACGATCCTCCCGTTCGGCAATGCGACCGTCGTCGGGACGATGACGGGGGCGCAGCTCCTGCAGGTGCTGAACCAGGCGCCGCTCGTGTCGAACGGCCCCATCCAGCCCGCCGGGCTGAAGTTCAAGTACTTCGCGTACAAGGACGCTCTACCCGGCCCGCAGCCGTACGCGTGGGGCGCCTTCGACTACACGATCTACGACAGGGCGCAGGGAAAGTACGTCCCGATCGACATGAACAAGACGTACTCCGTCGGCACCAACGAGTTCCTCGCGCCGGCGGGTGGCGATGGCTATGCCGGCTTCAAGTACATGAAGAACATCACGTACTGGGGCGACATGCTCGACGCCGTCGACTCGTTCGTCTCACAGCACTACGGGACGGCCGCGACGGCGTACACGGGCCCGAACGGCGACGGGTCGCTCGACGGCCGCGTCGTCCGTGACGGCACGGACATGGCCGGGAGCGGATCGATCGTCCCGATCACGATCCTGCACAACAACGACTCGCACGGGAACCTCGCGAAGACCAACTTCGTGGGGTACACGCAGCTCGCGACGTTGATCAAGCAGGAGCGGGCGCACAACCCGAACCGGACGCTGCTGCTCGATGCGGGCGACCAGATCCAGGGCGACGCGATGATGTACTACTTCAAGTCCGCGCCCTCGGGCTTCGCGAGTGACGGAACGGCGTTGCCCGGCCCGCTCACGACGCACCCGATGATGGCCGTGATGAACGGCCTCGGGTACGACGCGATGACGCTCGGCAACCATGAGTTCAACTTCGGCGCCCAGGTCTTCGACGGGATCTTCAAGCAGGCGCAGTTCCACGTGCTCGGTGCGAACGTCACCGACACCGGCGCCTACGGCCTGTCGCAGGTCGGCCCGGGCGGCGAGGGCGTGCAGCCCTACTTCACGAAGACCCTCGGCGGAGTCAAGGTCGCGGTGATCGGCATCACGAACCACCGCGTGCCGAATTACGAGCTCCCGAGCAACATCCCGGGGCTCACGTTCACGAACCCGCTCACGAAGGCACAGGAAGAGACGAACGCGCTCCGCGGCGGAAACGACGTCGTCGTCGCCCTCACGCACATCGGGTTCACGCAAGACCCGAAGAGCGTCGAGGTCGACAGCAACGTCGACACGCAGATGGCGTCGGACGTCTCGGGCCTCGACGCGATCATCGGCGGGCACAGCCACACGAGCCCGGTCACGGCGTTCGGTGACTACAAGTACCTGCCCACGATCGTCGGCGGACCGAACAACACGCCTGTGCTCGTGACGCAGGCCTATCGCTACAACAACTACCTCGGCGAGGTCGTCCTCGGCCTCCGCGCAAAGGCGGGCGGCGGGTACGAGGTCGTCAGCCGTGCCGGCCAGTACATCGCCGTCACCAGCGCAACGCCCGAGGATCCGGCGACGAAGGCGATCGTCGACCCGTACGTCGCGCAGATCAACCTCTACAACAACAGGGTGGTCGGCCAGACCACCGCCCCGATCGACACGCTGAAGGCGTTCACGGAGGAGACGAACGGCGCGAACCTTCAGGCCGACGCGTCGGTCTGGGAGCTCAACCAGCACGGCATCCACCCGGACATCCACCTGTCCGGCGCGATGACGAACAAGAAGATGGCGGACACGGCGACCGAGGCGAACCCGGTCACGCTGAAGATCTCCGACATGTTCGCCGGCATGCCGTACGAGAACTCGCTCGTCACGCTCCGGATGAACGGCCCGCAGCTGAAGGCCGTCCTCGAGCGTGCGTACCGGAACTACTACTACTACAAGTACGTCCCGGGCTACGGCGGCTACTCGTACTACACGACGTGCATGATCGACACCAACTCGATCGGCAAGATCGT
>DATDNT010000118.1:0-12295 GCA_036518135.1 Gaiellaceae bacterium
GGGTACTTCTTCGCGGCCGCCGCCATCGCCGGCTGGAAGCCGAACGACGTCGCGAAGATGATCTTGTTCCCGTCACGGACGAGCTGGTCGATCACCTGCGCGACCTGCGGGCCCTCCGGGACGTTCTCCTTGTAGGTCGTCTGCACCTTCGACCCGAGCATCTTCTGCACGTACAGGCGGCCCTGGTCGTGGGCCTGCGACCAGCCGCCGTCGTTGTGCGGGCCGACGTAGATCCAGGCGGCCTTGAAGGCGCCGCCGGACTTGGCGGAGCTCGGCGACGTCCCGAGCGCCAGGACGACGGCGGCCGCAGCGACCACGAGCAAGACCGCGCCGAGCGCGAGCTTCCTGTTCCTCACTGTGTTCCTCTCTCCTTGCGAGCCGGTTGACCGGGGGGAAAACCGAATGTATCCCACCTTCCGGCGGGCAGCCATAGGACCTTCAGCCCGCTTCGACCGGGTCCCGCGCGCTCCAGGGGAAGACGATCCAGCGGTCGGTCCGCCGCCAGACGTACTCGCACTTCACCGCCGAGCGGGGCTTCTCGTAGAGCACGGCCGTCCGCACCTCGGCGACCTTGCCCTCGAGGAAGTCGTGGACCGTCTTCAGCGTCTCGCCGGTGTCGGCCACGTCGTCGGCGATGAGGACGCGCGTGTCGGCGAAGTCGACGAGATCGGGGACCGGCGGCAGGATCATCGGGAGCGGCAGCCGCTCGTCGACCCCGGTGTAGAACTCGACATTCATCGTGAACGTGTTCTTGACGCCGAGCGCGTAGCCGAGCGCGCCGCAGACGAGCAGCCCGCCGCGCGCGATGCCGAGGACGATGTCGGGGAGCCACCCGTCGTCCACGACCGCCTCCGCGAGCTCGCGGGAAGCGGAGCCGAGCTCCTCCCACTGCATGACCTCACGCTCCATCACGTCAGCCTACTGAGCGCCTCGGTGACCGCATCGACCGCGAGCGCGATGTCGGCCTCGCTCGAGAGCTCGTCCGGATGATGCGACACGCCGCCGTTCAGCGAGCGGACGAAGAGCATCGACGCGTTCGGGACGAACATCGCGTCGTGGCCCGCGCCCGACACGAGGCGCGGCGCGTCGGGAAGCACCGCCGCGAACGCGTCGCCCATCGGGACCGGGTCGGACTTCCACTGCACGTCGAACCCGATGCGCCCGACGAGCTCGTCGAGGAGCCGCGCGTCGGCGGAGCGCGCGTCGACGGAGACGGTGACCTGCTGCGGCACCACGTTCGTCGCGTTCGGCTCGCACGCGATGTGACCCACGGTCGCGACCGTCCCCTCGACGGCGCTCTCGCGCACGTGCAGGACGAAGCGGGCGGCGTCGACGAGCGCGTCCGCGCGCGCGTCCATCGGCGTCGTGCCGGCGTGGTCGGCGCGCCCGGCGAAGACGCGGAGGCCGCGCGCCTGCCCGGCGATCGCCGTCACGACGCCGAGCGGCTCGCCGAGCCGCTCGAGCACCGGCCCCTGCTCGATGTGCAGCTCGAGATACGCGTCCGGCGCCGACTCGATGCGCTTGCTCCCCATCGGCCCGCTCTCCTCGGCGCGAAACGCGACGACGGCGAGCGCCCGGTCGCGTAGCCGGCCCGCGGCCTCGATCGCCGCGACGACCCCGAGCGCGCCGTCGAACCTGCCCGCGGTCGGAACGCTGTCGAGGTGGGACCCCGCCCACACGCGCGCGTCGCCGCGCGTGCCGAAGAGGTTCCCGGCGCCGTCGCGCGACACTTCGAGCCCGGCTTCCCGCATCCATGCCGCGGCGAGCTCGTGCGCCGCGTCCTCCTCCGGCGAGTACGCGGCGCGGTGCTGCGCGATCGCGTAGACCGCGTCGAGCCGCTCGAGCACGCGCGTCATCCCGGCAATCCTCTCAGCACGCGCCACCCGACGAGCGGCACGAGCGCGACGCCGACGAACGCCACGCGCCACGACGTCGCGCCGACGACCGCGCCGAAGACGCCGGGATAGACCGAGCCGGTGGCGTTGAGGAGGGTCTGCTGGAGGCCGATCGCGGCGCCGCTCCGGCCGTGGCCCGCAAGCTCGGCCGCCGCCGCGAACGACAGGCCGTTCCAGCTCATCGAGAGGACGCCGCCCGCGACCAGCACAGGAATGAGAAGGACGAGCGGCGCATCCGCGAGCGCACCCGTCAGCGCGACCAGCGCGGTGACGACGAGCGCGATCGCGCGCAGCGGCGCGAGCCGTGAGCCCGCGACGTCCGACCAGCGGCCGGCGCCGATCCGTGCGCCGATGCCGAGCGCCTGCACGAGCGCGAGCACGGCCGCCGCTTTCCCCTCGCTGAGCCCGCGGTGATCGTGGAGGAACACGACGGTGAAGCCGATGACGCACATCTGCGGCGCGAGCACGAACGCGCTGCCGATCGACATCCGCCAGATGCGGCGGTCGCGAAGCGGGCGCGGCGTCTCGTCGTCGGCCGGCGCCGGGGCCGGCCCCTCGCGGACGACGAGCCCGCCGACGACCGCCGAGGCGAGGCAGGCGAGCCCGAGGGTCGCGAATCCCCAGCCCGTGCCGCCGGCGTTGACGATGTGCGGCAGCGCGACCGACGTCGTGAAGCCGCCGATCGGGATCGCCGTCTGCCGGATCCCGAGCGCGAGCCCGCGCTGCGACTCCGGGAACCACGCCATCACGGCGCGGCCGCTCGCCGACTGGACGGTTGCGCCTGTGAGCCCCGCGAGCACGAGGCACGCGAGGAGCGGCCAGAACCCGTGGGCGCGCGCGGCGGCGAGAAGCGAGAGCCCGCAGAGCGCGACCCCGACGAAGAGGACGAGCCGCTCGCCGATCCGGTCCGTCAGCAGCCCGAGCGGGATCAGCGTGACGACGGAGCCTGCGAACGCGGCGGTGATCAGGACGCCCGTCTCTGCGAGCGAGAGGCCGAAGCGGTCGCGCAGAAACGGGGCCATCACGGCGACGCCGAACCAGATGGCCGAGTAGGTCGCCTGCGCGAACGTCCCCGCCGCGAGGACGGCCCAGCGGTACCGGGTTGCGTCTACAGCTGGAACGGGTTCGTCGGCCGCGAGCCCGTGTACGTCACGACCGACTTCGTCTCGAGGTAGAGGTCGAGCGTCTCGAGCGCGAGCTCGCGCCCGAAGCCCGATTGCTTGTAGCCGCCGAACGGGATGCCGGGGAACGCGGTGTACGGCATGTTGATGCCGACGGTGCCGGACTTGATGCGCGACGCGATGCGATGGCCCTTCGCCGGGTCGCCCGTCCAGACCGTCGCCATCAGCCCGTACTTGACGTCGTTCGCGATGCGCACCGCGTCCGCCTCGTCCTCGAACGGGATCACGGTCACGACCGGCCCGAAGATCTCCTCCTGCGCCGCGAGCATGTCGTTCGACGCCTTCGCGATCACGGTCGGCGGGTAGAACGCGCCCGGCCCGTCGGTGATCGCGCCGCCCGTCGTGATCTCCGCGCCGTCCGCGCGCGCGCCGTCGACGAAGCCGTGCACCTTCTCGCGGTGCGACTGCGAGATGAGCGAACCCATCTGCGTCTCCGGGTCGAGCGGATCGCCGACGCGCACCTTCTGCGACAGCTCGGTCACCGTGCTCACGACCTCGTCGTACAGCGACCTCTCGACGAGCAGCCGCGAGCGCGCCTCGCACGACTGGCCGGCGGAGGCGAAGATCGCCCACACGCTCGCCGGGATCGCGTCGGCGAGGTCGGCGTCCGCGAACAGCAGGTTCGGGCTCTTGCCGCCGAGCTCGAGCGTCAGGCGCTTGATCGGGTCGGAGCAGAGACGCATGATCTCGCCGCCGGTCTTCGTCGACCCCGTGAACGCGACCTTGTCGACGCCGGGATGGCGCACGAGGTACGCGCCCGTCGTCGGGCCGTCGCCGGGGACGATGTTGACGGCGCCCGCGGGGAACCCGACCTCGGCGGCGAGCTCGGCGATGCGGAGCACCGAGAGCGGCGTCTGCGGGTCGGGCTTCAGCACGACGGCACAGCCCGCGGCGAGCGCAGGCGCCAGTTTCCACGTCGACATCAGGAGCGGGTAGTTCCACGGGACGATCTGGCCCGCGACGCCGACCGGCTCCTTCTGCGAGTAGAAGAGCAGCGAGCCGCCGATCGGGTTCGAGCGGCCCGCGATGGAAGCGATCGCGGACGCGTAGTAGCGGAAGTTCTCGGTCGCGCCGGCGATCTCCGCCTTGACGGACGAGATCGCCTTGCCGACGTTGCGCGACTCGAGCTCGGCGAGCTCCTTGCGGTTCGCGGCGATCGCATCCGCGAGCGCGTGCAGGAGCCGCGAGCGCTCGGTGCCCGGCGTCTTCCCCCAGGCGCCGTCGAGCGCCGCGCGCGCGGCGTCGACCGCGCGGTCGACGTCGGCCTCGCCCGCCATCGCGGCGCGGGCCAGCACCTCGCCCGTCGCCGGCTCGCGGATCTCGCGGATCTCGGCGCCCTCGGACGCCTCGCCGTTGATGAAGAGCCCGTGCTCGGTCGCGGCAACCGCCATCGGGCGGAAATCTACTCGCCCAGCCCCGGCTCGGAGAGGCGCCCGTGCGCGGGGTCGTCCCGAAGGTCGTCGATCCGGACGTGCTCGGTGAGCAGCGTCCGAAACCTCGCGAGGTCGCCGCCGACGTACGCGCGGCAGAGCTCCTCGCCGGCGGTGTACGTGATCGAGTACGCGCGCCACGTCGGATCCGTGAGGAACGACACCGAGTGCCGCGCCTCTTCGAGCGGTCGCAGCGACCAACGCGCGATGTACTCGGCCGCGGCGTCGGCGCCCAGCCCTTCCTCGTGGATCATCAGCGCGGCGTTGATCCCGACCGTCCCGAGGCGCTTGCCCGCCTGCGTGATCCGCTCGGACAATTCCGGGTCGACGAGGCCGAGACCGTGGCGGCGGATGATCGCGTGCGCCTCCTCTCGCGTCGCGTCGTCGAGCACGACGTCGCCCGTCTCGGCGATGCCCTCGCTGAGCACGGCCTGCGGCGTCGGCACGAGCTGGATCCGCTCGGCGATTCCGAGGAGCCGCTCCTTCACCGCGTGCTCGGTGTGGTGCCCCGGGTAGACCTCGTGCATGGCGAGGTGCAGCAGGTCGAGCCCCGTCGTCGGGACGTCGGTGTTGAGGACGACGCGGCTGTGCACGCCGCCGAGGTAGTAGTTGAAGGCCCACCACGGCTCGTCGCGCACCGGCTCGAGGTCGACGCGCTCGCCGTCCGGCAGGTCGACGACGCGCCGCGTCGCTGCGCGCAGCAGCGGGAGCAGGTCGTCGAGCACGGCGACCGCCTTGTCGCCCGGGCACAGATGCCGTTCGCGCCACGCGTTGCGCCGCTCGAGCAGGGACCCCTCGCCCGGCAGCAGCTCGTCGAGCTCCGCGTGGGCTTCCTCGTAGACCGATTCCGGCGTCCGCTCCGGCCGCACGCCGTAGCAGCCCTCCACCTCGTCGCTGTACGAGATCGGCTCGCCTGCGAGGACGCGCGCGTACGTCCAGCAGCCGGAGACCTGGTCGCGGAGCCAGCCGTCGTCGAGGGCGTCGCGGAGGCGCGCCGCGTCGCCGACGAGCTGCTCCGGTGCAAGCGGGCCCTCCGCGTCCGTCTGCTCCTTCAGCTCGGGGGGGCCGTAGTACGCGTCGACGAGGCCGTCGACGTGGCGCCCGAGGCGCAGGCCGAGCAGGAGATAGTCCTCCTCGCGATTCACATTCCCGCTCCGGGGCCGTCATGCCGGCGCCTTTGCTCCTCGGTCGACTCCGTCGAGCCTACGTCGAAGAGCGCCGCCTGTCCCTGGCCGACGCCGACGCACATCGTGACGACGCCGCGCCCGCCGCCGCGCCGTCGCAGCTCGTGCAGCAGCGAAACCGTGAGGCGCGCGCCGCTCATCCCGAGCGGATGCCCGATCGCGATCGCGCCGCCGTTGACGTTCACCTTCTCCTCGTCGATGCCGAGCTCACGGATCACCGCAAGCGATTGTGAGGCAAATGCCTCGTTCAGCTCGAGAAGATCGAGCTCCTCGATCACGAGATTCGTCCGGGCGAGAAGCTTGCGCACGGCGGGAACCGGGCCGATGCCCATGACGCGCGGGTCGACGCCCGCCACCGCCGACGCGACGAAGCGGCCGAGCGGCTCGACGCCGAGCTCGCGCGCCTTCTCCTCCGACGCGATCACGACGGCGGCCGCGCCGTCGTTCAGGCCCGACGAGTTGCCGGCGGTGACCGAGCCGCCCGCGCGGAACGCGGGCCTCAGGCTCGCGAGCTTCTCGAGCGTCGTGTCCGGCCGCGGGTGCTCGTCGCGGGCGACGTCCCCGACCGCGACGATCTCGTCGCCGAAGTCGGCGGCCGCCCAGCGCTGCTGCGAGCGCAGCGCGAACGCGTCCTGGTCCTCGCGCGAGATGTCCCAGCGCTCGGCGACGTTCTCGCCGGTCTCGCCCATCGACTCGAGCGGAAAGAGCTCCTCCATCCTCGGGTTCGGGAACCGCCAGCCGAGCGTCGTGTCGAACATGGTGCGGTCACCGCGCGGAAACGCCGCATCGGGCTTGGCCGTCACGAGCGGCGCGCGCGACATCGACTCGACGCCGCCCGCGACGAACAGGTCGCCGTCGCCCGCGATCACGGCATGGCAGGCGCCGACGATCGCCGCGAGCCCGGACGCGCACAGGCGGTTGACCGTGACGCCGCCGACGGAGTCGGGCAGCCCGGCGAGGAGCACGGCCATGCGCGCGACGTTCCGGTTGTCCTCGCCCGCCTGGTTCGCGCAGCCGAGCCAGACGTCCTCGATCTCCTCGGCGGGAACCTTCGCGCGCGCGACGGCCTCCTTCACGACGAGCGCGGCGAGATCGTCGGGGCGCGTCCCGGCCAGGCCGCCGCCGTACCGCCCGACGGGCGTGCGGACGGCACTGAGGATCACCGGACGAATTCCGGCTCCCTCCCGAGCAGGCGCGCGACCGCTGCGCGGCCGCGCTCTCCCATGTCGAGCGTGAGGTCGTTGACGTACATCGCGACGAAGCGGTCGGCCGTCTCGGCGTCGATGCCGCGCCCGAATCCCATCGCGTACTGCATGGCGGCGTCGCGGTTCGCGAGCCCGGCGACGATCGCCTCGTGCAGCACCGCGGAGGCGTCCGCCGCGCGCTCGACGTCGCGGCGCATGGCGACGAGCCCGAGCGGGAGCGGCAGGCCGACGTTCTCGTCCCACCACGTGCCGAGGTCGAGCAGCTTCGCGAGCCCGGCGTCGGCGTACGTGAGCTGCCCCTCGTGGATCAGCAGCCCGGCGTCCGCGCGGCCGGAGACGACCTCGTCGAGCACCTCGTCGAACGGCAGATCCCGCGTCCGGATGTCGTCGCCGAGCGCGAGGTGCAGGACGCGCTTCGCCGTCGTCAACGGCCCCGGCGTCACGATCTCGACCGCGTGCAGGTCGACCTCGCCGCGCGCGACGACGATCGGGCCGTACCCCTCGCCGAACGACGCGCCGTGCGGCAGCAGCAGGTACCGGTCGGCGACCGCCGGGTAGGCGCCCGCCGAGAGGGCGGTCACCTCGAGACGGCCTTCGAGCGCCCACTCGTTCAGCGTCTGGATGTCCGACACGACCGGCTCGAGCTCGAGCCCGCGCGTGTCGACGGCGCCGGCTTCGAGCGCCCAGACCATGAAGGCGTCGTCGGGATCCGCGGAGTGGCCGACTCGGATGCGCACGGCGGGCCACGTTACCCTGGTCCGCGTGCTCTCCGAGTCGATTCAGGACTACCTGAAGGCGCTGTACAAGCTGGAGGCCGCCGAGGGGCGCGTGACGATCGGCGCGCTCGCCAAGGACCTCGGCGTGTCGCCGGCGTCCGCGTCGGCGATGGTGAAGAAGCTCGCGGCGCTCGACCTCCTGACGCACGAGCGCTACGGCGGCGCGCACCTGACGGAGGCCGGGGAGCGCGTCGCCGTCGAGGTGATCCGCCACCACCGGCTGCTCGAGCTGTACCTCGCGGAGACGCTCGGCGTCCACGTCGACGACGTGCACGCGGAGGCGGACCGGCTCGAGCACGTGATCTCGGAGGAGCTCGAGGCGCGGATCGACCGCGCCCTGGGCTTCCCGACGCACGACCCGCACGGGGACCCGATCCCCGACGCGGATCTCAACTGGCCGGCGTCGCGCTAACGACCGAAGAAGAATCTCTCGAGCGGAGCGAGCAGCTCGTCGCGGTGGAACGGCCGCACCTTCGCGCCGCTGCCGTCCCCCTCCGAGACGACCGCGTCGTCCTCGAGCGCCGCGTTCGCCGCCTCGAGGCAGTCGTCGAGCTCGTGGCCCTGCCACAGGTAGTCGTCGGCGCGCGGCGCCTCGGTCTCGCGGTGCTGCGGGTTCACCTGGCGGCCGACCGCCCAGAGCGCCCCCGCGCGGCGCTCGATCCAGATCACGACGCGCTCGGGGCTGCCGCCGTCGTCGCGTCCGTCGACGATGCGTTCTGCAAAGCGCCCGTCCCTCGCGGGAGGCTTCACGGTTTCGACTATACAATCGGGCCCGGAATGGGGCTCATGGACGCGATCAGGGGCGCGTTCTCCTTTCTCGGCTCGAGATCGCAGACCGAGGAACGGATGGCGCAGTACCTCATCCGCGAGCATCATCGCGGCCGCCCCGTGGCGGACATCCTCGGCGACCACTACGTGACGAACCGGTGCACGCCGGAGCAGGTGAAGCGCCTGCTCGACCGCCCCGAGGTGCTGCACGCGCTCGGCGAGGACCTCGTCACGCAGACGAAGTCCGGGCTCTAGCGACGACCTCCGCCGCGGCGGCGAGATCCCAGGCCGCGAGCCCGTTCGACTTGAACACGACGACGTCGTCCTCGCTCCGGCGCCCCTCGACGGCGCCTGAGACGACGTCCTGCAGCTCGTGCGGCTCGACGCCGACGAGGTCGCCTGCCTCGAGCCGCGCCTGCTCCGCGGAGTCGGTGCACACGAACGCGGCGCGCTCGATCACGGCGGGCGCGAGCTCGCGGCGTGCGAGGTCGTTCGCGCCGACACCGATCACCGTCGCGCCCGGTCTCACCTCGCGGAGCACCGGCGCTGCCGCCGTCGTCGCCGTCACGACGACGTCGCACCCGGACGGATCGCCCGGCTCGGCGCCGTGGTCCGCGCAGAACACCCGCAGCCGCTCCTCGTCGCGGCACGTGACGACCACGCGCTCGACGTCGAGCACCTCGCGCAGCACCTCGACGTGCGACGCGGCCTGACGGCCGCAGCCGAAGAGGCCGAGCGTCCGCGCGTCCCGCCGTGCGAGGTGCTTCACCGCGACGGCCGACGCGGCCGCGGTGCGCAGCTCGCCGAGCAGGCTTGCCTCCACCACCGCCTCGAGCCGGGCGTGCTCGAGCGAGAACAGGACGACTGCGAACGGCGCGCCGTTCGCGAGCCAGACGAACGTCTTCAGCCCGGCGTACCCGAGCTCGCGGTCGACGCAGGGCATCACCGCGAAATACCCGCCCGGCACGTCCGCGCGCACGCGCGGCGGATTGTCGACGGCGCCGCGTGCGAGCCGCTCGAACGAGCGCTCGACGGCGGCGATCGCGTCGGCGGGCGCGAGCAGCTCCGCGACCTGCGCCTCCGTCACGACCAGCACGCCCGCGAGTCTACGAGTCGTTCTTGATGAAGCTGATCTTCCCCGTCGTCTCGAGCACCGCCCACTTCACGTCGTCGAGGTGCGCGATCCCCTGCTGACGCGCCTCCTCGGCGACGTCGTCGATGTCGATCCGCTCGCGCTTCAAGTTGCGGTCGATCGGCTTCCCGTCCTGCACGACGATGATCGGCGTCCCCTCGATCACCTTTCGCGACTTCGGGAAGCGCCAGCTCACGTACGACACGAAGACCTGCAGGAGTGCGATCGTGCCGACGGCGAGCAGCGCGCCCGTCAGCGAGTAGTCGTCCTGCGTCAAGCCCTGCTGGACCGCGTCGCCGAGGACGATCAGGAGGATGAGGTCGAACGGCTGGAGCGACGACAGCTCGCGTCGACCGATCACGCGCGTCAAGACCATCAGGAAGATGAAGACGACGATTGCCCGGAGAACGATGTCCATCAGGGATAGGTCGTGAAGTGGTGGTGGATCGTCAGAATCACCGTCTTTCCGTCGGCGAGGGTCACGTTCGCGGGTCGACGCCAGGCGACGTTCGTCGGGTTCACCTGCAACTCCAGCCAGAGGATGTAGCTGTCGCCCTTCGGGATGTGGCCGAGCTGCAGCGTGAGCCGGCCGTTCGAGGAGGCCTGACCGAGCGGCGAGGGCTCGATCGTGTTCACGGACATCCCCTCGACCCAGCCCGGGTCGAGGATGATGAACGCGTTCTTGATGTCGCGATCGGCGTAGACGTGGAACCGCGCCGAGAAGAGAAGACCTCCACGGAGGTGCGCGGGCGCATACAGCTTCAAGTGCGCTGCCGGCGCCGAGGCGATCGTGGTCTGCGGCCGCTGCCCGAACGCGTTCAGGAGCCCGAGGATCGAGAGCAGCGCGATGAGCGACAGGATGATGCGCCGCGGCCAAGGCACGGTGCTCACCCCGTCGAGATCGCGGTGCCGCTTCAGCGTCAGGCGATCGGGAACGTCCTGCACGCGCGCGTTCTCACCGCGGTCAACGCTTCTCTAACGCAGACGCGCGCGCCAGGGATGGTCGGGCAGATGCCGAGCGAGAGCGTCGTCGAGCCAGCGGCGCGCCGGCGCAGCGAGCACCGGCAGCGTGCGGTCGAAGTCCGCTGCGTCCTTCGCGCGGTTCGCGCGCGCCTTGTGCAGGAGCACGACCTCCGGCCGCAGGACGTTCTCGTCCCCGAGCTCGTCGAGCGGGAGCGAGATCGCTCGGTCACGTTTGAACAGCCAGCGTCCCTCCTCGCTCGGCGTGAGGAGCAGGTCGACGAGCCACGGCGACGCGGCGTCGCGGCGCACCCAGAGCTGCTCGCGGTCGGGCCGCAGGTCCTCGCCGGCGAGGAGCGGCCGCAGCGAGCCGTCGTGCGCCTCCCACAGGTGGAAGTCGCCGAAGTGCGCGCGAATCGACTCGAGGTCGTCGAAGAGGACGACGACGTCGGTGTCGCCGTGGTCGCGCGTCGCGCCCGTCGCGACGTCGAGGGCCCAGCCGCCTGCGATCCACCACCTGAACGGGGCGTCGGCGAACACGCGCCGCGCCCCCGCCGGGTCGGGCGGCTCCCACCGGCCGTAGATGTTCTGGAATTCCGCCTCGTCCACTGAGAGAATCCTCACATGAAGGAGTTCAGACAGTTCATCCTGCGCGGCAACCTCGTCGACCTCGCGGTTGCCGTCGTCATCGGGACGGCGTTCGCTGCGGTGATCGCGGCGCTCGTCGCCGACCTCGTCACGCCGCTCATCGCCGCGATCGGCGGCAACCCCGACTTCGGCGGGCTCTCGTTCACGATCAACAACAGCCACTTCCTGTACGGCCACTTCATCAACGCGCTGCTGACGTTCCTGATCGTCGCCGCCGTCCTCTTCTTCCTCGTGATCAAGCCGGTCAACGCGCTCATGAACAGGCGCCGAACCGAGCCGGAGGTGGAGACGACGACGCGCGAGTGCCCCGAGTGCCTCTCGCAGATCCCGCGCGCGGCGCGGCGCTGCGCGTTCTGCACGGCGGAGGTGGGAACAGGTCTCTAGCACCTCAGAGACCTCAAAACCCCATTCTTCGTTCGCAGGCACAGGTGTAAGACGCTGCCACCTGCGCGCAAGCACGTGTCCTAGCCTTCTTCACCGCTCCCGCACTGGGGGGCGTTGACCAGATCCTGCATCCCAACGGACGACGTGGCGAGCATGATTGCGCCGATCCGACCGAGCCGAACGGTGAAGGAGAGCCGGCCCGCGCGGTAGCCGCTGACGGTTCCTGTCGCACTACTGCGCACGGGGGCGATCTCGGCGCGAAGTTGCCTAAAGAGAACCGCTGCATCTCCGCAGGCGTGCGCGCCGGAAGCGGTGCGGTACTCGGGAGCGGCCGTTTCGACAGCAATCCCACGGCCGGTCCTGCCAAGTGTGATCGTGATCTCCGCGCGCGAGAAGCTCAACCGCCTGCGACCGCGGGGTAGTTCCGCCATGAAGGCATGCTCGTGTAGCGCAGCCTCGTAGGTCGCGCGAGTGCTACCCAGGCCGATCCCCGCGATGGCCGTCGGCGTGATGCGACCCGAGGGCGCCGCGACCGCCGAGCCCGCCGCGGCGGCGAGCGAGATCGCTGCAAGCGCCAGAACCCTCACCCAGCCAGTGTCGCTCGGCAGATCCGCGACGTCGCTCCCCACATGGCCAGGCTCCGGGGAGGTCGACGGCGTTCGCCGGTGCTGATAGCCCGGGTGGAAGACCGGACAGAGACGCCAGCGCCTACGGCAATGAATCTCCCGCCGA
>DATDNT010000119.1:0-12593 GCA_036518135.1 Gaiellaceae bacterium
TCTCCTCTGCGTACTGCTGGGGCGTGCCGGTCCTCGGCGCCACGAACCGAGAGTACCCGTTAGCATCGCCCGCCGATGGAAGCGTCCCGGCCCAGGGCGCTCGTCGTCGACGACGACGGAGCGCTGCGCATGCTGATTCGCGTGAACCTCGAGCTCGAGGGATTCGAGGTGCGCGAAGCGGCGACGATCACCGAAGCGGAGACCTCGGTACAGGAGGCACGCCCCGACGTCGTGCTGCTCGACGTGCACCTCTACGGGCACCACACGCACAACCTGCGCGCCCGCATCCGCGCCGCGGGGATCCCCGTCGCGCTCGTCACCGGCTCGGTCGACGTCGACGAGTATCGCGACCAGGCCGACGGCGTCCTCACGAAGCCGTTCGCGCCCCAGGCGCTCGTCGACCTCGCGCGCCGGCTCGCTAGGGTGCGTACATGAGCTCCACGCAGGCACTGAGCCCGACCGATTTCTCCGAGCGGCTCGAGAAGTACCTCTACGAGCGCTCGGAGGAGTGGCGTGCCGTGCGCGTCGGCGAGAAGGAGACGTCGGAGCAGGCGGAGATCGTCCGCCGCTACGCCGACCTGTTCTCGCGCGAGCAGCTCGACGCGCTGCGCGACGCCGAGGACTCCGCCTCCGGCGACGAGCGCGAGCTGCTCTACCGGCTGCGCAAGACGTGCGAGTCGGGTCTCGTCTCCGCGGAGCTCGCGGAGCGCGAGGACGAGCTCGAGAACCGCTTCCTCGCCGAGCGCGTGACCTACAAGGGCGAGGAGATGCCGCTGCGGAACGCGCAGGCGAAGCTCGCGGTCATGCCTGCCTACGCCGACCGCGAGGAGCTCGGCAGGATCCAGGCGGAGGCGAGCGCCCGCTTCAATCCCGACCGTGCCGACCTGATGCGCGCGGGCGAGGAGCTCGCTGCCGACTACTCGGGCATCGGGGAGGCGATCGCGCGGAACGAGGAGGAGAAGGGGATCTCGCTCCACGAGCTGTCCCGTGCGCTCCACCAGGCGAGCATCGATTCGACGCCGAGCTACGACGCGCTTCGCGAGCGGTGGTTCGCGCGGCTCCTCGGCGGCGACCACCCCGACGTCCCGTCGAGCTATCACACGGCCTACATGCGGCGTCTCTCGCCGCTCGAGGCGACCTACACGAAGGAGAAAGCGACGGAGGTCTGCCTGCAGACGCTCGTCGCGCTCGGCTTCGACCTCACTGCGCAGCCGAACATCCGGCTCGATCTCGACGACCGGCCGCAGAAGTCGCCGCGTGCGTGCGTGATCGCGAGCGACCCGCCGAAGGTGGTGCATCTGATCACGCGCGCGCAGGGAGGCTTGCACGACTATCAAGCGTTCCTGCACGAAGCCGGTCACGCGCTGCACTACGGAGGCTGCGACCCGAAGCTGCCGTACGTCTTCCGCCGCATCTCGCGCGACCACGCGCTGACCGAGATCTACAGCTACATCTGCGAGGCGATCACGCGCGAGCCCGGCTGGCACGCGCAGTACTTCGGGCTCTCCGACACGGACGCGCAGGAGAACGCCGAGGCGACGACGTTCCTCGAGGCGCTCCTCTATCGCCGGTACGAGGCGAAGCTCCGGTACGAGCTCGACTTCTGGTCGCGGTTCATGGAGGACGGCGGCGACGGCGAGGTGTACGAGCGCTACCTGACGGAGGCGACCGGCGTCCGCTACGCACGCGACAACTACCTCGCCGACATGGACGCGGGCTTCTACTCGGCCGACTACCTTCGCGCGTGGATCCGCTCGGCGCAGCTCCGCGAGCACCTCGTGCGCGAGGTGGGCGACGACTGGTGGCGCAACGCGCGCACGGGCGAGCTCCTCACCGAGCTGTTCCGCGAGGGGACGAAGCCGACGAGCGAGGAGATCGCCGCGCGGCTCGGGTACGACGCGCTCGACTGCAAGCCGCTGCTGCACGAGCTCGGCGCCGCGTAGCTCCCTCGAACGAGGGAGGCGGTTCGAGCCGCATCTGGCGATCCTGGCAGAGATGGATTCTGCGGCCCATCGCCGATACACCGTGCTCGTCTCCGTCGCGTTGCTGCTCGCGGCGTTCTTCGCGCTGACGTTCATCCACCACGCGAACCTCGGGATCGGGCACTTCTTCTACCTGCCGATCCTGCTGTTCGCCGCGGCGGCGGGACCGCGCTGGGGAATCGCGTTCGGGCTCGTCGGCGCGGCGCTCTACGACGTCGCCGTCTACGTCAACCCGGCGATCCCGTGGGTCGACGTCGTCCCGCAGACCGCGCTCCGCGCGATCGGCTTCTGCGTCGTCGGGGGCATGGTCGGGTGGTACGCGCGGCGGAACCAGGGTCTCGTGGAGGAGCTCACACGGCTCGCGAACCGCGACCAGCTCACGGGGCTGCCGAACACGCGGGCATTCGAGGACGCGATCGCGCGCCGCCTCGCGGAAGGCAGGCCGTTCGCGCTCGTCGTCGGTGACGTCGACGAGCTCCGCACGGTGAACGGCGGCGGCCGGGACGCGGGCGACGACGCCCTTCGCCGCCTCGCCGACCGCCTGGCGACCATGCGCCGGGGCGACGAGGTCGCGCGAATCGGCGGTGACGAGTTCGCCGTGCTCGCCGAGCTGACGCCCGACGGTGCACGCGGGATCGCGCTCGCGCTGGAGGCGGCCCTCGCCTCCACCACGTTCGGTTGGGCGACGTTCCCCGACGACGGTGAGAACGCACTCGCGCTCTACCGTGTCGCGGACGAGCGGCTGTACGCACGCAAGCTCGCGCGCGGGTACCGGCGCGGCTTCGAGCACGCCGTTTCCTGATCGCGCCGGGGGACGTGATCACGATCGCTTCTTCCGGGATGGACGTGACGATCTTTCCCGCGCCCGGACGAGATCCCGTAGGAGCGAGTCGACGACGACGCCGAGCAGGAGCGCGATCGTCGAGATGTGCAGGTAGATCAGGAGGAGCACGACGCCGGCCGTGGCGCCGTAGAACGACTGGTACGAGACGGCGCTGATGTACGCGCCGAACCCGAGCGTCGCGACCACCCAGCAGACCGTGCAGATCGCCGTTCCGACGCTGATCCATTGGACCGGCCGCTTCCGCGCGGGCACCACCCACAGCAGCGTCGCGACGGCCGCGACGAGCAGCGTGAGGATCGCGGCCCACCGGGTGACCCAGAACGCCCAACCGACGATCCCCGTGAGATTCCAGAGCGGCGCCAGCAAGGCGACGAGGAGCGCCGCGACGAGGCACACCACGACGAGCGCGCCGCCGCCGATCGACACCGCGATGCGGCGCAACCACGAACGCGTCTCGCGCGCGTCGTACACCGCGTTCAGCGGCGTCATCATCGACCGCAGCGCCGCGCCCGCCCCCCACAGCGTGACGACGAGACCGAGCGTCGACCACCAGTAGCGCTTGCCGTTCATCGCCTTGTGGGCGGTCCGGTCTGCGATGCGGAACGCGTCTTGCGAGAGCGATGCCTTCAGCCCCGGTGCGATGTGGTGCGTGTAGAGCGACTCCCAGTGGAAGAGCCCGAGCGCGGCCAGCGCCAGGAGCGCGAGCGGCAGCACCGCGTAGACGAGCTGGAACGCCATCGCGCTCGAGTACGTGAGCAGGTCGTGCGCGACGAACTGACCCGCGACCGCCTCGGCGCCTTTCCTCACGCGGCGCCACGACAGGTGCCGCAGGTCGAGCGCGGCGAGCTCAGCCTTCACGCGACAGCCGGTCGATCGTCTTGACGAGGAGCTTCGCGGCGTCGCCCTCCTCGTCGAACGACGGCTTCAGGATGTCGCGTACCTCGTCGGGGACGAGCGGCAACAGTGTCCGGTAGGCCGCCATCTCCCAGTGCTCCGTGTGCAGCGCCGCCTGGGCGTGGAAGATGTCGGCGAGCCGCGGGTCGACGACGGCCTGCGCGAGCTCGTCGTGCTGTGCGACCGCGCTCTCGAACGGACGCGAGAGATTCGACGTCGGCGCGACGCCCAGCTTCCGGAACGCCGTCTCGACGCGCTCGACGTGCTGCTTCGTCTCCTCGCGGTGCGCCTGGAGGGCCTGCCTGAGCTCGTCGTCGCGAACCGCCTGGATCAGCTCGTCCAGGACATCGTCTGCGAGCCGGCGCTCGACGAACAGCACCTCGCCGAGGAGCTGCACCACGAGGTCACGCGGGTTCGACACCTTCGTCGCCGGCATCAGCCGAGGAGCGCGGCGCAGCGGTCGGCGAGCGCCATGATCACGAGCGCCGGGTTGGCGGAGCCCTGGGTCGGCAGGACGGAGCCGTCGACGACGAACAGGTTGTCGACGCCCCAGACGCGGTGGTTCGCGTCGACGACGGAGTCCTCGGGCGAGAAGCCCATGCGACAGCCGCCGACGAGGTGCGCGTAGCGGTCGATCGTCAGCGTGTCGAGCGCGTTCGCGCCCTCCCAGATCTCCTTCAGGATCCGCTTCGCGTACGTGACGATCGCCTGGTCGTTCTCGCACTGGCTGTAGTTGAAGTGGGCGAGCGGGATGCCGTACTGGTCACGCTCGTCGCTCAGCGTGATGCGGTTCTCCGGCTGCGGCAGGAACTCCGCGAGGATCCCGAGCACCGTCCAGTGGTTGTAGTCGCGCATGTACTCGCGGAGGCTCTGGCCCCAGTGGCCCTCGGCGAGGACGTGCTCCGCCCAGCCGATCGGGAGCGGCGAGATCGTCTGGATCGAGAACCCGCGTGCGAACCCCCGGCGCTCGTCGGTCTCGTAGAACTGCTCCGACGAGATCTCCGGCGGCGGCGCCTTGTACATCCGCAGCAGCTCCGGGAAGCGCGCCGCGACCTGCGTCGCGCCCTGCACCATCACGTAGCGGCCGACGAGGTCGTAGGCGTTCCCGATGCCGGAGTTGAGGAGCAGGCGGGGCGTCTCGATCGCGTAGCCGCAGATCGCGACCGCGTCCGCGCGCTGGAACCGCTCGACGCCGTCGTGCCAGTACCTGACGCCGGTGACGCGCCGGCCCGTGGAGTCCAGCTCGACGAGCGCCGCCATCGAGTCTGCGCGGATCTCGCAGCCGTGCTCGACGGCGTCCGGCAGGTGCGTGATGAGCGGCGACGCCTTCGCGTTCACCTTGCAGCCTTCGAGACAGAAGCCGCGGTAGATGCAGTGCGGCCGGTTGCCGAAGACGCCGTTCGTGATCGCGACCGGCCCGACCTTCATCTCGATCCCGTAATTGCGCGCCCCCTCCCAGGCGACGAGGGCCGCGCCGGCGACCGGGTGCGGGTCGTGTGGGTAGCCGTGCGGGTCGCCCCAGGGCCAGAACTGCCCGGCCACCGGGAGCTCGCGCTCGACGCGCTCGAAGCTCTCCTTCAGGTCCCAGTAGGAGATCGGCCAGTCGACCGCGACGCCGTCGCGCGTCCGCACCTCGAAGTCGGAAGGATGGAGGCGCGGCACGTACCCCGCGAAGTGCGTCATCGAGCCGCCGACGCCCTGGCCCGAGTTGTTCTTGCCCATCTCGATCGGGTCGTTGCCGCTGATGATGCGGTTGTCCGTCCAGTAGAGCCCCGACTGCCCGGCGCCCTTCTCGTCGCTGACCCAGTCGCGGTCGGGGTCCCAGAGCGGCCCCTTCTCGAGCACGACGACCTTCCAGCCCTTGCGCGCGAGCCGCTGCGCGAGCACGCCGCCGCCCGCGCCCGCGCCGACGACGACGAGGTCGACGACATCCTCGTCGCGGTAGCGCGCCATCTTGTGGAGGTTCTGCAACCCACGCTTGTGCTTGTCGAGCAGGAACGCCGAGTCGTTGTCCTTCGGCATTGCGAGCGAGCCCTTGAGCAGCGTCGGCATCAGTCGAGGCCTCGTTCGCGCGTCTCGCGCACGGGGTCGTAGTGCACCGACTCCTTCGCCTCCCACGACTCCGTCTCGCCGAGGTGCGGCGACCCGAACGCGCCGTAGCCGCGCGGGTACGCCGGGCCGCCGAAGCCCATCTCGCTCCACGCCCACGGGTGCGAGTAGAACGCCTGCGCCACGTAGCGCATGACGACCTTCCACGCGCGGCCCACGTTGAGCGTGTTCCACGCGCCGCCGTGCAGTTGCGCGTGCGAGAAGCGGTGGACGATCCCGACCTGCGCCTCCTCCGGCGCGGCCGCGAACGAGTCGTACGTCAGCGTTCGCGCCTCCTCGTCGAGGCCGCGGGCGACGATCCGCCAGACCTCGCCGTCGGCCGGCAGGTCGAAGTACTGCCAGCCGTCGCCGACGCCGCCGTGCAGCTTCTCGTCGATGTACGACAGCACCGGGATGCGCGGCTCGGAGTCCTGCGCGGTCGCGACGTCGCAGAACGCCTTCAGGGTGTCGACCTCCTCGGGCGTGAAGTAGCGGAACGGGGGGACGTTGTGGACCCGGTCGAGCACGACGCGGCGCGTGACATCGTCCCAGTGGTCCACCTGCTCGAGCACGTCGTACTCGGGGTAGCGGCCGAGCATCTGCGGCGTCGTCCCCTTCTTCTGGCGCAGGTGGTGCGGGTTCGGGTGCGCCTCGTCCTCGAGCGGCACCGTTACCTCTCCCGCTTCACGATCGCGGCGGCGATGCCGAGCGCGCCGACGAGGCAGAGCGACCCCGGTGCGAGGAGCGGCGGTCCCATCACGAGGTTGTAGTGCGCCTCCTTGAAGCCGCCGGGACGCTTGCGCACGCCCTGGATGTGAGTGACGACGCCGACCACGCCGTCGAGGAAGTAGAGCGCGGACAACGCCGGGAGGATCGTCTTCGCGGCTTTCTCGCTCGCGAACCCGGCGACGCCGGCGGCGGTCAGCGGCGGCGTCAGCACGAGCGGCGTCCACATCCACTTGTCCCCGAACGAGCCCTTGTAGTGCTCGAAGTAGATCTCGAAGCCGAGCGCGGGGACCGACATCGCCGTCGACGCCGCGAGCAGCTTCTGTACGCGGCCGTCGCGGATGTTCTCGAGCATCCGGCGGATCACGCGGCCCACCTCTCCGCCTCGACGCGCTTGAGCTCGAGCCCGTTGCCCGCGACCGACCGGTCGGGGACGAGCGCCCCGTCCACCGGCGCGAGGACGCCGTCGAAGAGCATCGACTCGATGCGGACGTGGTCGTGGAAGTACTCGAGGTGTCGCAGGCGATCGAGCCCGCAGAGCGCGTGCGCCGACAGCTGCGGTGCGCAATGACCCGACACGTCGAGCCCGTGCGCGGCGGCGAGCCCGTTCACGCGCTGCAGGCCGGTGATGCCGCCGCAGCGCGTCACGTCGGCCTGCAGGCAGTCGACGGAGCCGATCAGGTTGCGGAAGTCGGCGAGGACGTACGCGTACTCGCCGGCAGCGACGTCGAGCAGCGAGTGCCCGCGCACGAATGCGAGCCCTGCGAAGTCCGCGGACGACACCGGCTCTTCGAACCAGCGCACGTCCCAGTTCTCGACGTATCGCGTCGCCCACCGCGTCGCCTCCTTCGGCGTGTACGCGCCGTTCGCGTCGACGTACAGCTCGGCGTCGCCGATCGCCTCGCGCGCGACGTCGAGCCGGTGCGGGTCGCGCTCGGGCTCGCGTCCGAGCTTCATCTTCACGCGCGGGATCCCGTCGGCGACCCAGCCGCCGAGCTGCTCACGCAGCCGCTCGTCGGAGTACGAGCAGAAGCCGCCGCTCCCGTAGACGGGGACGCGGTCGTGCGCGGGCGGGAGCAGCGTCACAAGCGCGACGTCATGCAGGCGCGCCCGCAGGTCCCAGATCGCGAGGTCGACGGCGGAGAGGGCGCAATGCGCGATCCCGGGTCGTCCCGCGTTCCGGAGCTGCGCGCCCATCTCGAGCCACAGCGCGGCGACGTCGTCGGGGTCGCGGTCGCGGACGACCGCGGCGAGCTGCCCTTCGACGACCTTCGCGGCGGCGTCAGGCGCGTAGGTCCAGCCGAGGCCGCGCTTGCCGCCGGCGACCGCCTCGACGACGACGATCGTCGTCGAGTCCCACTCGAGGGTGCCGTCGGACTCCGGCGCGTCCGTCGGGATCGTGAAGCAGCTCGTCTCGAGCTTCATGTCAACGGCCAGGCAGGAACTCGAGCACCTTCTGCTTGAACGACTCCGTGATGATCGCGCGCGAGTGCGGGTCGCCGCCGCGGAGCGCGTGCATCAGGTGCTTCGCCTCTTCGACGGTGATGTGCGGCGGCAGCGGCGGCACCTCCGGGTCGGTGACCGCGTCGATCACGAACGGCCGGTCGGCGGCGAACGCCTCTTCCCAGGCGGCGTCGATCGCGTCGGGAGACTCCACGCGCACGCCGTCGAGGCCGATCATCCGTGCGAACTCGGCGTAGTGGACGTCGGGGATGGCCTGCGTGATCGGGTTCTTCGGGTCGCCCTCCATGGCGCGCTGCTCCCACGTCACCTGGTTCAGGTCACGGTTGTTCAGGACGAGCACGACCATGCGTGGGTCGGCCCAGCGGTCGTAGTACTTCGCCGCGGTGATCAGCTCCGCCATGCCGTTCATCTGCATCGCGCCGTCGCCGACGAGCGCGAGCGCGGGCCGGTTCGGGTACGCGAACTTCGCCGCGATCGCGTACGGCACGCCCGGCCCCATCGTCGCGAGGGTCCCGGAGAGCGACGCGAGGTGGGTCGGCTTCAGCTTCAGGTCGCGCGCGAACCAGTTCGCCGAAGACCCGGAGTCCGACGAGATGATCGTGTCCTCGGGGAGGTACTTGTTGAGCTCCCAGAAGAGGCGCTGCGGGTTGATCGGGTCCGCGTCCTGCATCGCGCGGTCCTCCATCAGCGTCCACCACTCGGAGATCTCCTTCTCGATGTCCTCGCGGAACGAGCGGTCGGTCTTGTGCTGCACGAGCGGGATGAGCTCCTCGAGCGTCGCCTTCGCGTCGCCGACCAGACCGAGCTCCATCGGGAAGCGGATGTTCAGCATCCGGCCGTCGAGGTCGATCTGCACGCCGCGTGCCTTGCCCGGCTCGGGCAGGAACTCGGAGTAGGGGAATGACGACCCGATCATCAGGAACGTGTCGCACTCGTTCATCAGCGTCCAGCTCGGCTTCGTGCCGAGGAGGCCGATCGAGCCCGTGCAGTAGGGGAGGGAGTCGTCGATCACCGTGCGGCCGAGCAGCGCCTTCGCGACGCCGGCGCCGAGCTTGTCGGCGATCTGCATCACCTGCTCGGTCGCGTTCTTCGCACCCTGGCCGACGAGGATCGCGACCTTGTCGCCCGCGTTCAGGATCTCCGCCGCGCGCCGGAGGTCGGATTGCGCCGGGACGATGCGCGGCGCGTTCCAGCCGGGCGAGGAGTGGATCGTGCCGTGCTTCTGCGGCGGGTCCGGAACCGCCGGCTCCTCCGCGAGATCGTTCGGGATGATCAGGCACGTCACCGTTCGCTGGTCGAGCGCGATGCGATGGCCGCGGTCCACCAGGTGTCGGATCTGCGCAGGGTCGGTCGCCATGTGCACGTACTCGCTCGCGACGTCCTTGAAGAGGACCTGCAGGTCGACCTCCTGCTGGTAGTGGCCGCCGAGCGCCATGCGCGACTGCTGCCCGACGATCGCGAGCACCGGCGCGTGGTCGAGCTTCGCGTCGTACAAGCCGTTCAGGAGGTGGATCGCGCCCGGGCCCGAGGTCGCGAGGCACACGCCGACCTCGCCCGTCCATTTCGCGTGCGCGCACGCCATGAACGCGGCCTGCTCCTCGTGGCGTACCTGGACGAACTCGATCTTGTCCTTGAAGCGCTCGATCGCGCCCACGATTGCGTTGATCCCGTCGCCGGGGTACCCGTAGATGCGGCGCACGCCGTTCTCGTGCAGCCGTTCGAGGAGAAAGTCGGCGGTCTTCTGGCCCATGGCAGCTCCTTACATCGGACTACGATCTAGATGGTCGCCTGCCCGACCAACGTGCAAACATCACCGGTTCTGTTCGCGCCGTTCCGCGGCGGGCTGATTCTCTTGCGGGGCGCCGCCCGGCCCCGACATCGCGACGCCGTCGGCCTCGACGACGTCGGTCGGCTCCGCGGTCCGGTACGCCTCGGTTTGCAGGCCGCCGCGCGGGTCGCCGTCGCGCGCGAGCGCATCGGGATCACCCTGCTGCTTGTTCGCGTGGTGCTTCTCCTTGCGCTTCCAGCGTCCGAACATGCGCAACGCCTACCCGCAGGCCTGAATCGCTACACTGCTCGCGCTGTTTCCGGGGCCCATTCGTCTAGTGGCCTAGGACACCGCCCTCTCACGGCGGCGGCACGGGTTCGAATCCCGTATGGGCCTTGCGAGTGCCTGGCACCTCCGTGCCAGGCACTTTCGATCTCCGCCCTCTGTGCGACACTCTTCCTCGAGTGAGGGCGCGTCCGGTCGACGACCGTGACGAAGGAGGACACAGGATGACCATTCGCTCTGCCCTCGCCGCCGCAGCAGCAGCAGCCGGGTGCGCGACCGCCGTCACCGCGGCCGTCAGCGCGAGCGGCGCGACCGGCCCGGCCCAGATCCGGATCACGGACGAGGCGGTGTCGCGGTCCGTCGCACCGCCCCCGAACGGCGGCGTCGCCGGGACGACCGAGGTGATCGCGCAGCGGCTCTTCAACCGCCACATCTCGAACCGCGCGATCGGCCGGAGCCAGATCGTTTGCACGTACGTCGACCGCCGCAACCGGTCGTGCCTCTCGACCTACGTGCTGCCGAAGGGGTCGCTCGTCGCGGCCGGCGCCGTCTCGACGAGGCTGCTGTACGACCTGCCGGTCGTCGGCGGCACGGGTCTCTACGACAACGCCCGCGGCACCGTCACCGTCACCGCGACGCACGTACGCCCGCGTCGAGAAGTCCTCGTCTTCCGGCTGGTCGGGTGACGCGCGGGTGTCGAAGCCGTACGTCCTGATCGTCGACGACGAGCCGCCGCTCCGTGAGCTGATCGCCGTCAGCCTCGGCGACGACTACGTCTGCTCCGAGGCGTCGGACAGCGCCGAGGCGCTCCGGATGCTGCGCGAGCGCCCGCCGTCGCTCGTGCTGCTCGACGTCATGCTCCCCGACGGGAGCGGCCTCGACGTCGTGCGCGCGATGCGCGACGACCCGGCGCTGCGCGACGTCCCCGCGGTGATCGTCTCGGCGTGGCAGGCGCCCGAGGACATCGAGCGCGCCGTCGAGTCGGGCGCGGATGCGTTCCTGCCGAAGCCGTTCCCTCCGGAGGAGCTCGTCGACGTCGTCAACCGGCTCGTCGGCGACGCGCGATGACGGTGCGCTCGCTGCCCGCGCGGGTCACGGCCGCCGCAGCAGCGGTCGCAGTCCTCGTCGGGGCGCTCGCCGCAGCTGCGCTGCTCTCGATCCTCGCGCTGCGCAAGGCGGAGCAGCGAGAGACGCGCGCGAAGGACGTCGCCGTGGCGGCGCTGCGCGTGCGTGCGACGGCCGCAGACGAGGAGTCGGCGATTCGCGGATACGCGCTCACCGCGCGGCCGCTCTTCCTGACGCTGTTCCGCAAGGCGCACGCCCGGCTGCCCTCGGAGCTCACGGCCCTCCGCGCGCAGGTGAACGACCGGGTCCAGCTCGACCGAGTGGGCCGGCTGAAGGACGAGCTCCAGGCGTACTACGACGACTACGCACAGAACGTCATCCTGATCACGCCGCTTGCGCCGGAGGCGGTGCGCGGGCCCGCCGCGAGCACCGAGGACCGGTTGCGGTCGTCACAGATCCGCGCGACGCTCGCGTCGATCCTCACCGCCGAGAATGCGCGCGCCCGGCAGGCATCGACGCACGCGCGCCGGGTCGCGTCGGCGACGGTGGGGATCGGCATCGCGGCGATCGTCCTCTCGACGGCACTCGTGCTCGCGTTCGGGATCTGGGTGCGCCGGCGCGTCGCGCGGCCGCTGCGCCGCCTGACGTCCGCGGCCTCCGAGGTGGCGGCGGGCGATCTCACCGTTCGACTCGACGACACCGGGGCCGGCGAGGTCGGAGCGCTCGTCACCGCGTTCAACTCGATGACGCGCTCGCTCGAGCTCGCGCAGCGCGAGCTCGTGACCCGAAACACGCAGCTCGTCGAGAGCGAGCGGCACAAGCGCGACCTCATCTCGATGGTCTCCCACGAGCTGCGGACGCCGCTCGCGTCCGTCGTCGGTTTCACGCGCCTGTTGCTCGAGCGCGAGTTCGGCCCCGACGAGCAGCGCCGGTACCTCGAGATCGTCGACACGCAGGCGCGGCGCCTCGCGTCCCTCGCCGGCGACTTCCTCGACGTGCAGCTGCTCGACACGGGGACGATGACGCTCACGCCGTCGCGCTTCGATCTCGTCGACCTCGTCCGCGAGCAGGCTCGGCTCTTCTTCCACGGCGCGGAGACGCAGTCGCTCGACCTGCGGGTGCCGTCCGGCCCCGTCGAGGTCGACGGCGACCGCGACCGCCTCGCGCAGGTCGTCGGGAACCTCCTCTCGAACGCGATCAAGTACTCGCCGCCGGAGTCGACGGTTCACGTCGACGTCGACAGCGCCGACGGACGCGCCGTCGTCGCGGTGAGCGACGAGGGCGTCGGCATCGCGCCCGACGACCGCGACCGGATCTTCGAGAAGTTCTTCCGTTCCGAGCACGCCGCCGCGACCGTCGGCGGAACCGGTCTCGGCCTGGCCGTCGCCCGCGAGATCGTGCTCGCGCACGGCGGCACGATCGAGGTCGATTCGGAGCAGGGCGGCGGCTCGACGTTTCGCGTCTCGTTGCCGGCCGT
>DATDNT010000120.1:0-14929 GCA_036518135.1 Gaiellaceae bacterium
CGGAGCACGCCAGGGAGCGGAGGTGCCGGCTTCGCCGGCGCCGGAGCGGAGCCAGCGTGCGTAGGCTCGACGGAGCACGCCAGGGAGCGGAGGTGCCGGCTTCGCCGGCGCCGGAGCGGGATCCGCGTGCGTAGGTACGCGCTCCGCGGCGTGGCTCTGTTTTACCTCGTGGCGATCCTGCTCGGGCCGCTCGCGATGATCGTCTACCGCGCGTTCGGCTCCGGGACGCACGCCCTCTGGCAGTCGCTGACCGACCCGAACACGATCCACGCGTTCGAGTTGACGCTCGAGATCACCGCGATCGCGGTCCCGCTGAACACGGTGTTCGGGATCGTGTGCGCGCTCGCGATCGTCCGCCGCCGCTTTCCCGGCGCCGGGATCGTGAACGCGATCGTCGACCTGCCGCTCGCCCTCTCCCCCGTCGTCGTCGGCCTGATGCTGTTCCTGCTCTACGGCCGCACCGGCTGGTTCGGCTCGTGGCTGCAGGCGCACGGCGTGCAGGTGCTCTTCGCGCTGCCGTCGATGGTGATGGCGACGATCTTCGTCTCGCTGCCGTTCGTGGCGCGCGAGGTCGTGCCCACGTTGCGCGAGCTCGGCGACGAGCAGGAGCAGGCGGCGCACACGCTCGGCGCGTCGAGCTGGACGGCGTTCTGGCGCATCACGCTGCCGTCGATCCGCTGGGCCGTCATCTACGGCGTCGTGCTGACGACGGCGCGCTGCCTCGGCGAGTACGGCGCGGTCGCCGTCGTCTCCGGCCACCTGGAAGGGCAGACGGAGACGGCGACGCTCCGCGTGCAGGACTACTACGAGAACTTCAACACGACGGGCTCCTACGGCATCGCGCTCGTGCTGGCGGCGATGTCGGTGGTCGTCCTGATCGCCATGACACTCTTGAAACCGAAGGAGGAAGCGTGAGCATCGAGGTCCGCAACGTCTCGAAGCGGTTCGGGAGCTTCCTGGCGCTCGACGACGTCTCGATCGACGTCGACGGCGGCTCCCTCACCGCGCTGCTCGGCCCGTCCGGGTCCGGGAAGTCCACCCTGCTCCGCGTGATCGCCGGGCTCGAGGCGCCGGACGGAGGCGAGATCCGCCTCGCCGGAACGGACGCGACCGCGCTCGCGCCGCAGAAGCGCGGCGTCGGCTTCGTGTTCCAGCACTACGCCGCGTTCAAGCACATGACGGTGCGCGACAACGTCGCGTTCGGGCTGAAGATCCGCAAGCGGCCGAAGCGGGAGATCGACGCGCGCGTCGACGAGCTCCTCGAGCTCGTCCAGCTGCAGGGCTTCGGTCGCCGCTATCCGGCGCAGCTGTCCGGCGGTCAGCGGCAGCGCATGGCGCTCGCCCGCGCGCTCGCACCCGAGCCGAAGGTGCTGCTCCTCGACGAGCCGTTCGGCGCGCTCGACGCGCGCGTGCGCGCAGAGCTTCGCGTGTGGCTGCGGCGGCTGCACGAGGAGACGCACACGACGACGGTGTTCGTCACGCACGACCAGGAAGAGGCGATGGAGGTCGCCGACAGCGTCGTCGTGATGAACAAGGGCCGCGTGGAGCAGGTCGCAGCGCCCGGCGCCCTCTACGACAACCCGGCGAACGAGTTCGTGATGCGCTTCGTCGGCGAGGCGATCGCGTTCGACGGCGAGCTCGTGCGCCCGCACGACCTCGAGATCTCGCTCGAGCCTGATGCGGACGCGCGCGAAGCGCAGGTCGACCGTGTCGTGCACCTCGGCTTCGACGTGCGCGTGGAGCTGACGACGGACGACGGCCATGCGGTCCCGGTGCAGCTCACGCGCGACCGCGCCGACGCGCTCGAGCTCGACCCGGGAGCGATCGTGTGGCTAATGCGGCGCCCAGGCGTCCGGGTCCGCCGTGAGCTCCCGCACGTGGTCGGGTAGCTCCCCGCGGGCGAGGTCGGCGAGCGTCGTCCGTTCGAGCACGTTGCGCAGGCTCTGCCGCACGGCGACCCACACGTCGCGGAGCGGCTCCGCGCTGCCGCGGTAGGCGATCTGCTCGGAGCGGACGCCGCGCACGTTCGCGAGCGGGCCGTCGACGGCGCGGATCACGTCGGCGAGGCTCACCTCGTTGGCCGGCCTCGCGAGCCAGTACCCGCCGTCCGCGCCGCGGCGCGACGCGACGAGGCCGGCGTTTCGGAGGTCGACGAGGATGTTCTCCAGGAAGTTCCCCGGGATCTCCTGCGCCTGCGCGATGCGGTCGCCCTTCACGGGGCCGTCGCCGGCAGCTGCGAGCTCGACGGCGGCGCGGATCGCGTAGTCGGCCTTCGCGCTGACCCTCACGCATCCATTCTGACCACTCGCGCGTTGTGAAGGCATGCGCCGTCTTCTCGTGCTCTCGGTCGCCGTGCTCACGGCCGCCCTCGCCGCCGCGCTTCACGCGCGGGCGAGCGCGGCGACGTCTCCGACGAGCTTCCGCACCCCTGACGCGGGAGCCGCGTGCCGGCTCGAGAAGGCGGCGCTCGTCTGTTCGAGCCTCGGCACCCCCGCGTCCGTCGCGCTGCGCTCGCACGGCGCGCCGTCGGTCGTCCGCGACCTGCCGTGGTGGGACGCCTCGACACCGGTTCTCCACACGTTCCACCGTGGAGGCATCTCTTGCCGCCTCGCCGGCGCCGCGCTCCTGTGCCGCGGCGCCGGCGCGGCGGTACGCGTCGACCGCACCGGCGTCGCCGTCGCGTCCTAGCGAACCTCGTCGCTACATCGGGCCGCGGCCGCGCCGCGCCACGTCGTCCATGGCGCGACTGCGCCGCATCGCCGCGCGGCATGCCGATGTGCAGGCTTCCCCGCATCGTTCGCAGTAATCGACGAACGACGTCCTGAGCTTCCTGAGCCGCCGGAGCACTTCGGGCCTCCTTTTCCGGATCCACAGGGATTCACCCACGCCCGGGGAGCGGCGGCATCGGTAGTTCGTCGCGGACGCTGTTATCCCGCCGTTGCGGCGGCGTTGCGACGCCCGAGCACAGTCGGGGGCGTGACCGCTCCTCCGCACCGCCGCGACATCCAGGGGCTGCGCGCCGTCGCCGTCCTTCTCGTCGCGCTCGCGCACGCCGGCGTCGGGTTCCTGCGCGGCGGGTTCGTCGGCGTCGACGTCTTCTTCGTCCTATCGGGCTTCCTCATCACAGGGCTCCTGCTCGCGGAAGTGCGCAGGACGGGCGGAGTCTCGCTCCGCGACTTCTACGTGCGCCGTGCGCGGCGGATCCTGCCCGCCGCGGCACTCACGCTCGTCGCGGTCGATGTCGCCGCGTACGCGCTGCTCGATCCCATTCGCGCACGCGAGGTCGTCCACGACATCGTCTACGCGGCCGCGTTCGCCGCGAACGCGCGATTCGCCGCGCAGAACGTGGACTACTTCGCACGCTCCGCGCCGCCGTCGCCCGTCCTCCACTACTGGTCGCTCGCGGTCGAGGAGCAGTTCTACCTCGTGTGGCCGCTGCTCATATCGCTCGCGCTGCTCGCGGGTGCACGGCTCCGGGGTCTCGGAGCGCTCGTCGGCTGCCTGACGTGCGCGTCGCTCGCATGGTCGATCCACGAGACCGCGACGGCTCCCGGCGCCGCGTACTTCTCGCCGTTCACGCGGGCATGGGAGCTCGGGCTGGGGGCGTCGCTCGCTGTCGGCGCACCTGTCGTGGGACGCATTCCCGCACCTGCGAAGACGGTGCTCGGCTGGTCCGGTCTCGCCGCCATCGCGGCCGCCGCGATCGTGTACTCGAGCCGCACGCCGTTTCCGGGTGCAGCCGCGCTCCTCCCGACCGTCGGAGCGGCCGGCGTGATCGTCGCCGGCACCGCGCCGAGTCGAGTCGCTGCCGGGCGCCTGCTCGCACTGCGGCCGCTCGGCTTCGTCGGCGACCGCTCGTACGCGTTCTACCTGTGGCACTGGCCGGTGCTGATCTTCGCCGACAGCCGTTCGCTCGCACCGAGGCTCGCGCTCCTCGCAGGCGCCTTCCTGCTCGCCTGCGGGTCGTATGCCCTCGTCGAGAACCCGATCCGGCGAAACGTGCGCAGGCGCCGCACGACGCTCGTCGTCGTCGCCGCGTGCGCCGCGTCGCTCGCCGGCGCCGCACACGCGTCGCTGGCGGCCATCGATCGCACCGAGCACCGGTTCGAACGCGCGATGATCGCGAGACACCCGGCGGCCGCGCAGCAGGCTGCGCCGCCACCGCACCTGACGCGAGGCGCGCTGCCCGCGGTGATCGCGTCCGTCGAGGCGGCGCGGCGCGGCTCCCCGATCCCGCACGGGCTCACGCCGACGCTGCACGACCTCAAGGGGATAACCCGCCCATACGTGCCGCCGGCGGGCTGTATCGGGATGGACACGCACGAGAGCTTCGAGAGCAGGGTCTGCCGCGTCGGCGACGCGACGAGCCGGAGGCTCGTCGTCCTGATGGGCGACTCGCACGCGCTGATGTGGCTTCCCGCCGTCACCGAGATGGCGTGGCACGACCACCTCGCCGTCGTGCCGCTGCTGCGGCTCGGGTGCATCCCCGGCCGGTGGGGGTCGCCCGCCGAAGGAGGCGGTTGCAGCGCGTGGTACGGGTGGGCGCTCGCGCAGATCCGGCGGCTCCATCCAGAGGTGACGTTGCTCGGCGCGAGCATCGACGAGCGCGGAACGCCGTCGGCGCGGGTCGCGCTGGAGGCGGTCGTGCGCGCAGCTCAAGACCTCCGGCGGATCGGCCGGACGATCGTGATCGGCGATCCCGAGGCGCTCGACTTCGATCCGATCGCGTGCCTCCTGTCGCGCGGCGCGACGATGAGGACGTGCTCGACGACGTGGCCACCTCAGGCGCTCGCCGGCTACGACGAGGTGAGGCGGAGCGTGACGCGGATCGGCGACGGCTTCCTGCCGACGCGCGGCTTCGTCTGCTACCGGAGAACGTGTCCCGCCGTCATCGGGCACACGATCGCGTACATCGACGACAACCACCTGAGCTCCGCGTACTCGGCGAGCGTCGCGCCCGCGTTCCGTACGGCATTCGTCCGCCAGCTCGCGAAGCTCGAGCGAACGTCGTAGCGTTCCCGCCTTCCACCGATGCGAGCACGCCGCTCACCGAGCAGACCGTTGTGGCGTCGCCGCCGCGCCGTCACGCTCGGGCGGTGGCACGCATCAGCTACGACGAGCGGACGGCCGCGGCGTACAAGGCGGCGCGCGAGCTGCCGCGCGCGGGCCTTCTCGAGTGGCGGGAGGCGGTGGGGCGCCATCTGCGCCCCACGCCGGAGACGACGGTCGTGGACGTCGGCGCGGGCACCGGACAGTTCGCGACCGCGTTCCGCGACTGGTTCGACGTTCGCGTCGTGGCGGTCGAGCCGGCGGCGGCGATGCGCCGGCAGATACCACGGACGGACAGCATCCACGTCGTCGCGGGCGACGCGACGGCGATCCCGGTCGCCGACGCTTCGGCGGACGCCGCGTGGCTCTCGCTCGTCGTCCACCACATCGCGGACCTCGAAGCGGCGGCCGGCGAGCTCCGCCGCATCCTGCGGCCGGGCGCGCCCGTCCTGATCCGCCAGGGGTTCCCCGGCCGCGTCGACGGCGTCGAGCTCGTCCGGTGGTTCCCCGAGACGGCGCGCGTCGTCGACTCGTACCCGACCGTGGAGGAGGTCTGCGACACGTTCGCGGCGGCAGGGTTCCGGCGCGACGCGCTCGAGCAGGTCGTGGAGCGCTACGGGTCCGGCCTCGCGAGCTTCCTCGCCGCGCTCGACACGTTCCGCGCCGCCGACACGACGATGCGCTCGCTGACCGACGACGAGTACGAGCGCGGGAAGGCGCGCGTGCGCCGCGCCGTCGGCGCAGGCCTCGAGGACGCGAGGAGCAACCGGCTCGACCTCCTCGTGCTGCGCCCCGCTACGCGAACCGGTCGCGCAGGGCCGTGATCTCGCAGACCTCGCGGAAGCCGAGGCGGGCGAGGATCGGCCGCGACATCGGGCTTGCCTGCGTCACGAGGAGCGGCGTCCCGCGCGCGACGGCATCCTCCCAGCGCGCGGCGACGAGTGCGCGATACGCGCCCCGGCCGCGCGCCTCGGGCAGCGTCGACCCGCCGAAGAGCGTCACGCCATGCTCCGAGTACGCCGCCGATCCGCGCGCGACGGGGACGCCGTCGACGTAGGCGAGGTAGATCGGGTTCTCCGGGTCGGGCACGTAGCCCGTCCGCCGCTCCGGCGCGACCTTCTCGCCGAACGCGATGACGGCGATGCGCTCCGCCTCGTAGAACTCGTCGTCGGTCGCCACGCGCCGCACCTCCACGCCCGTCGGCGCCTGCGCCGGCGGCGCGTCGAGCACCATCCCGACCTGGTGCTCCGTCACCTCGAGACCGCGGTCGACGAGCAGGTCGACGAGCCCCTCGGGCCGCGCGCCCGTCGCCACCTCCCACGCGCATTCCGCGCGCCCGCGCTCGCGAAGATGGGCGTGGATCTTGCCGCGCACGTCGTCGAGCTCGTCCGCGGCGAACCGGAACCGCTGCGCCACGTTCCACGTGTCGAACCGCCCCATCCAGAGGACGTAGCGGTCCGTGACGACGCGCTCGGAGCCGGGGCCGAGCGGCGTGTAGGTGTTCGCGTTCTCGGCGAGCTCGAGTACCCAGTCCACAGGAGCAGAGTAGATTCGAACGGTGCGCTGCGCCGCGTGCGGTCAGGAGAACCCCGACGGCTTCCGCTTCTGCGGCAACTGCGGCGCGCCGCTCGCGGAGGCCCCCGCGCCGCGCGAGCTGCGGAAGACCGTCACCGTCGTCTTCTGCGACCTGACCGGCTCGACCGCGCTCGGCGACTCGACCGACCCCGAGGCGCTGCGCACGCGGATGCTCGCGTACTACGAGCAGATGCGGGCGATCCTCGAGCGCCACGGCGGGACGGTCGAGAAGTTCATCGGCGATGCCGTCATGGCCGTCTTCGGCGTCCCCGTCGCGCACGAGGACGACGCGCTGCGCGCGGTTCGTGCCGCATGGGAGATGCGCGCCGCCGTTCCCGGCCTCGGCCTCGCCGCACGGATCGGCGTCAACACCGGCGAGGTCGTCACCGGCGACGGCGACACGCTCGTCACCGGCGACGCCGTCAACGTCGCGGCGCGTCTCGAGCAGGCGGCGGCGCCCGGCGAGGTGCTGATCGGCGCGGAGACGCGCCGCCTCGTGCGCGATGCAGTCGCCGTCGAGCCGGTGACGATCGACGCGAAGGGCAAGGGCGAGGTCGCGGCGTTCCGTCTCGGCGACCTCGACCCCGAGGCGGCCGCGATCGCGCGCCGGTTCGACCTCCCGCTCGTCGGGCGGCGCGTCGAGCTCGGCCAGCTTCGGCAGGCGTTCGAGCGCGCCGTGCACCAGCGGCGATGCCACCTGTTCACGCTGCTCGGGCCGGCGGGAGTCGGCAAGTCGCGCCTCGTCGACGAGTTCCTCGGCACGGTCGACGCCGAGGTGGTGGAGGGGCGTTGCCTCGACTACGGCGAAGGCATCACGTACTGGCCCGTGATCGCGATCCTCAAGCAGCTCGGCGAGCGCGCCGAGAAGACGCTCCGCGTCGTCGTCGACGGGGGCACGATGCCGAACGAGGTGCCGTGGACTGTGCGGACGCTGCTCGAGGAGGTCGCGCAGGACCGGCCGCTCGTCGTCGTCTTCGACGACATCCAGTGGGGCGAGGACACGTTCCTCGATCTCGTCGACCACGTCGCCGATCTGTCGCGCGGCGCGCCGATCCTGCTGCTCTGCGTCGCGCGCCCCGAGCTGCTCGACAAGCGGCCCGGGTGGGGCGGCGGCAAGCTGAATGCCGCGACGATTCTGCTCGAGCCGCTCGGCACGGACGAGTGCCTCGAGCTCATCGGGATCCACGGCGGCGTCGACGACGCCGTGCGCGACCGCATCCTCGCGGCGGCCGGCGGGAACCCCCTGTTCGTCGAGGAGATGGTCGCGCTCGTGCACGAGGACGGGAGCGTGGGCATCCCTTCGACGGTGCAGGCGCTCCTGCAGGCGCGGATCGACCAGCTGGCCGGCGACGAGCGCTCGGTGATCGAGCGCGGCGCCGTCGAGGGCGAGATCTTCCATCGCGGCGCCGTCGCCGAGCTCGCGCGGCCGGCGGACGTCGACCCCCAGCTCGTCGGCCTCGTGCGCAAGGAGCTGATCCACCCCACCCGCGCGACGCTCGCCGGCGATCAAGCATTCCGCTTCCGCCACCTGCTGATCCGCGACGCAGCGTACGACGCGTTGCCGAAGTCGACGCGCGCAGAGCTGCACGAGCGCTTCGCCGAGTGGCTCGAGGTTCACGGCCGTGAGCTGGTCGAGCTCGACGAGATCGTCGGCTACCACCTCGAGCGGGCGGCGCGCTACCACGACGAGCTCGGGAGGCCGCGCGCCGACCTTGCGGAACGCGCCGGCCGCAGCCTCGCGGCTGCAGCGCGCCGCGCCGCTGCGCGGGAGGACATCGCGGGTGCGCTGAAGCTCCTGACGCGCGCGATCGCGCTCCTTCCGGACGGCACACCGGACTGGGAGGCGGCCTACCTCGACCGGGTGGCGATCCTGCTGAGTGCGGCGCACGACGACCTCGAGCCCGCGCTCGCTGCGCTCGAGACGCGGCCGGAGGCGCGGCTCCGGATGCAGGCGCGGATCGTGCGCGCGATGATCGCCCTGAACGCGGCGGGGGACCGGTCGGGCGAAGCCGCCACCGTCGCACGCGATGCCACCCCGTTCTTCGAGGCGCTCGGCGACCACCGGGGGCTCGCGGCAGCAGCGGAGCTCGAGGCCACTCTCGGGTGGCTCCGCTGCAACGCAGCGGACACGGCGGCCGCCGCCTCCCGCTTCATGGAGCACGCAGCGCTCGCCGGAGTGATCCAGTTCACGGGGCGAAGCAACATCGTCCGCTTCGGGCCGCTCCTCAACGGGCCGTTCACCCCCGCAGAGATGCGCGCCGCGGTCGCAGATCTACCGGCCGACGCACTGCCGCGGGTCGTCGTCGAATCGACGATCGCCGAGCGCGAGGGCCGGCTCGACGAGGCTCTCGCCGCCGTCGAGCGCTCCGCGGCCCGGCTGACCGAGCTCGGTGTCCGCGCGATGGTTCCGGCGCCTCTCACGAGTCGCGCGCTCATCCTGCGCCGCATGGGCAGGCTGACCGAGGCGGTGCAGGCGCATGAGGAGGTTCTCGCCCTGGAGCGGGCGCTCGGGTTGACGAGCTACCTCTCGACAGGCCTGATCGACTACGCGGAGACGCGCTACGACCACGGCGACCTCGACGGGGCCGAACGACTCGCCGTCGAGGGCGAGCATCTCGGTGGAGAGGGCGACGTCGTCAACTTCTCGAAGGGACGGAGCGTCCGCGCGCGGGTCGAAGCCGACCGGGGGAACGACGAAGCCGCCGTCGAGCTCGCACGCAGCGCGTGCGAGCACGCCTTTCGGACCGACTTCCCGGGCGAGCACGGGAGGGCGCACGAGACACTTGCGCACGTTCATCAGAGAGCGGCACGGATTCCCGAGGCGCGGGCCGAGCTCGGCGCGGCTCTCGCGACCTGGGAGCGGTACGGCTGGGCCTTCGACGCCGACCGCGTGCGCGCGCTACTCGCCGAGCTGTGAGCGCCACGCCTGCGCGTACACGTGCTTCAGATGCTCGACGCGCTTCACGTACGCGCGCGTCTCGGAGAACTGGATCGGCTGCCCGTTCGCGCGCCACCGGTCGACGTTCCCCTGGCCGGCGTTGTACGCGGCGAGCACGAGCCGCTCCGAGTGGTACTTCACGAACAGGTTGTGCAGGTACCACGCGCCGTAGCGGATGTTGATCTCCGGGTCGTAGAGATCCTTCGTCACGAACCGGTGCCCCCCGGTCCGGATCGCGATCCCGTGCGCCGTCTCGGGTGTGAGCTGCATCAGCCCGATCGCACCCGACGACGACTGCGCGTCGGCGTTGAACTTCGACTCCTGGTAGATGACGGCCGCCACGAACGCCGGGTCGAGCCCGTGCTCGCGCGCGTGCACCCGGATGTACTCCGAGTACCGCAGCGGGTACCGCAGGCGCTCGTACCACGTCGGCTGCGTCGTGTCGACGTAGGCGAACGCACCCGCTGCAATCGCGATGACGAGCACCACCCACGCAAGGCGCCTCACGACGTCAGATCGTGCATGACCGACCCGACGAACGCGTCGAGCTCCTCGACCGTGCCGACGTTCTTGTAGCTGTAGTCCGCGCGGGCGACCTTCTCCCGATCGTCGAGGAGCCGCGTTTCGCGCTCCGCCGTCGCGACGTCGGAGCGCGCGCGGCGCAGCTTCGACGGAGCCGTGATCACGACGACCTTGTCGAAGCGGGACTCGGCGCCGGACTCGAAGAGAAGCGGCACCTCCGTCACGCACACCGCCGGCGCGTCCGGCAGCTGCGCGAGCTGCTCACGCCACTGCAGGTACTCGGCCGAGACGAGCGGGTGCAGGAGCTGCTCGAGCCAGGTCAGCGCGCCGCGGTCGTTGAAGACGACGGTGCCGAGGGCGCCGCGGTCGATCTCACCGGCGGGGTCGAGCACCCCGTTCCCCATGCGCTCGACGATCGCGTCGCGCACGTCGGCCCGCGTCAGCAGGTGGTGGACGATCTCGTCGCTCGAGACCGTCGCGGCGCCGTGGCGCGCGAACGCGCGCAGCGCCTCGCTCTTCCCGGCGCCGATGCCGCCCGTGATCGCGACCGCGACCGGCCGCGGCACTACTCGGTGTCGGACGAGGCTTCCGGCTCGGCGGCGTCGGTCGCCTGCGGGTCCTGGCCCGCCTGCTCCTCGTCGGCCGCGTCCGCGATGCCGGCACCGGTCGCGTCGGCCTCGGCAGTCGGCGCCTGCTCCGCGGCGTCGGGCTCGCCCGGCACCTCGAACGGAGACTCGGCCTCCTCCGCCGCCGACGACTCCGGCGTCTCGGCGAAGACCTCTTCGGACAGGTCGATCTGCGGCCGTGCATGTACCGACTCGCCGCCGTCCGCGCGCGGCTGCACCGGGTCGGTGTCCTCGACGCGCTTCAGCGAGAGCGAGAGGCGGCGGCGTTCGCCGTCGACCTCGATGATCTTCACGTTGACGGGCTGGCCCTGCGACACGACCTCGCGCGGGTTCTCGACGTGGTGCTGGGCGAGCTCCGAGATGTGCACGAGCCCCTCGACGCCCGGCAGGATCTCGACGAAGGCGCCGAACGTGACGACCTTCGTGACGCGCCCCTCGACGACGTCGCCCTCGTGGTAGTTGTCGACCACCTGCTGCCACGGGTCGCTCTGCGTCTGTTTGAGGCCGAGGGAGATGCGCTGGCGCTCGCGGTCGATGTCGAGGACCTTCACCTCGACCGTCTGGCCGATCTCGAGCACCTCCGACGGATGGTTGACGTGCGACCACGAGAGCTCGGAGATGTGGATCAGGCCGTCCATGCCGTCCAGGTCGACGAACGCGCCGAAGTCGACGATGTTCGAGATCTGGCCCTCGACGACGTCGCCCGGCTGCAGCTTGTCGAGGATCTGCTGGCGCTGCTCCTTGCGCTCCTCTTCGAGGACGGCGCGGCGGGACAGCACGACGTTGTTCCGCGAGCGGTTCAGCTCGATCACCTTTGCGCGCAGCTCCTGGCCGAGGAACTCGTCGAGGTCCTGCACGCGGCGGATGTCGACGAGCGACGCCGGCAGGAAGCCGCGCACGCCCAGGTCGAGGATCAGACCGCCCTTCACGACCTCGATCACGCGGCCGTTGACGGGCTCGCCGGATTCGGCGGCGCCCTCGATGTTCTTCCAGGCGAGCTCGAACCGCGCGCGCTTCTTCGACAGGATCAGGCGCCCCTCGGCGTCCTCCTTCGTGAGCACGAGCGCGTCGATCTCGTCCCCGAGCGAGACCTCGTCGGCCGGATTGACCGAGCGCCGGATCGAGAGCTCGGAGACGGGGATGACCCCCTCCGACTTGTAGCCGATGTCCACGAGCACCTCGTCCTTGTCCACACGGACGACCGTGCCGTGGACGACCTGTCCCTCGTTGATCTCGGGGAAGGTGGATTCGTAGTCGGGGATCAGCTCGCCGTCGGGGCCTTCGACCCAGACGCCGGGCTCTCTCTGCATGAGGTCGTTGCTGGACAAGCGGCCGGGAAGTATAGCCACGCCGCGCGGAACGGCCGATGAGGGCCGTCCCGCGCGGCGCGTGCCTCTAGTCCGTCCGCGCGAAGCGGTTCTGCGGCCCCGGCGCGACCGGCGACTTGGCCTGGAAGTACGCGACGAGCGCGTCCAGGTCGATGTCACCGCCGAGCTGGTCCGTCCCCTGCTTGAAGACGGTGAAGCCGTCACCGCCCGTGGCGAGGAAGTTGTTCTCCGCCACGCGGTAGGCCTTGGCGAGGTCGATCGGCGTGCCGTTGATCTTGATCGACGCCGCGTCGACGTGCTGGCCGGCGGGCGCGTTCAGCTTGTAGCTGTACGTGAACCCGTTCGACACCTGCAGGAACCGCTGCTGGCCGCCCGACGGGTTGTCGAACTGCTGCTCCAGCAGATCCTTGATCTGCTGGCCCGTCAGCGTCAGCACCGTCATCACGTTGTTGAACGGCTGGACGGTGAAGAGCTCGCTGTAGGTCACCTGGCCCGGCGCCTCGCCCCCCGTCTGCTGGTTCGCGACGATGTCGGCGCGGATGCCGCCGGGGTTCATGAACGCTACGACGGCGCCGCCCTTGCTCGTGGGGCTCGTCGACGCGAGCTGGGCGTCCGCGATCACGTCGCCGAGCGCGGACTCGCCCGAGCGGTTCGTCGAGCGGGTGATGTCGCCGGCGACGCTGCCCACGACGCGGTTCGCGATCGGCGCGGCCATCGTCTTGTACTTGTCGATGATCGCCGTCTGCGTCGCGTCCTTCGCGACGTCGCGGGTGACGATCTCGTTGTCGGCGGTCGCCGTGACGATCTGGTCGGTCTTGTTGTCGATCGTCAGGTCGAGCCGCGTGATCATCCGGCCGAACGAGCTCGCGCTCGTCACGAGATGGCCGTCGAACGTGCAGTTGTAGTACTGGTGCGTGTGCGCCGAGACGACGACCTTGATCGCCGGCGACAGCTTCCCGATGATCGGCAGCAGGTCGCCGGAGAAGTTCGTGCACCCGTTCGGGTCGGCGCCGCCGTTCTGCTGGCCGCCCTGATGGATCAGGAGCACGATCGCGTTCACGCCCTGCTTCTGCAGGATCTTCGCGTAGGCGTTCGCGGTCGAGGCCTCGTCGAGGAACGTGAGGCCGACGACCCCGGTGGGGGTCACGATCTGCGGCGTCCCCTTCAGCGTCTCGCCGATGAACCCGATCTTGACGCCGCCGATCGTGCGGACGGCGTACGGCGGCAGGAGCGGCGTCGGCTTCGGCGTCGGCTTCAGATGGATCCTGAACGCCTTCTTGCACGTCTTCTGCCCGTGGTGCGCCTTCTTGCCGCAGTAGACGCGGTGCCGCTTCAGCTTCGCCTTCTGGCCGGCGTTGTACTTCACGACCGCCGCGAGCTGCGCCTTCGTCGGGTTTCGCAGCACGTTCGCGGACAGGTAGCGGAAGCTCGCCCCCTTGAACGTGCCGCCCTTGCACTTGTTCGCCTGATCGGGGCCCGAGCACCCGCCGTTCTGCATGCGCAGGAGCTCTGTCCACCCCTCGTCGAACTCGTGGTTGCCGACCGAGGTGACCGACAGCTTCATCGCGTTCATCGCCTCGATCGTCGGCTCGTCGTGGAAGAGACCCGAGAGCAGCGGCGAGGCGCCGATCAGGTCGCCCGCCCCGACGATCAGCGAGTTCGGGTTGCGCGCGACGTCTGCGGACAGGTGCGTAGCGAGGTACTCGGCGCCGCCCGCTGGCGTGCCGTTGATCTGGCCGCTCGAGCCCGTCGGCGGCTCGAGGTTGCCGTGGAAGTCGTTGATCGCGAGCAACTGCACGCTCACGTTCGCGTGGCCGCGCGCGATCGCCTGCCCGCCCACCACTGCCGCGAGCACGAGCACGGCGGCAAGCGCGGCGAGCGCCTGGAACTTCGGTCTCAAATTGTCCCCCCTGCGATTGACTGACTACTGGACGTGTTGTCCGACGTCGGGAAGATCGAATCGTTAGGGGAAGTGCACGCCGCCGCGGTCGTCGAGCGTCGCGCCCTTCGCCCAGGCGACGTCCCAGAGGTTCCCCTCCGGGTCACGCCACGCGAACCCGCCGCCCCAGAACGCCTCCTGCGGCGCTTCCAGGATCTCGGCGCCGTCGACGTCGCTCAGCGTCGCGTGCAGCCGGCGCACCTCGTCCATCGACTCGACGTTCACCGAGAGGACGAACCCGCGAAAGCCGCCGGTGACCGGACCCAGTTCCGGCTCGTAGTGCTTCGCGTCGTAGAGCGCGACGACGACGCCGTTCGTGCACTGGAACGTCCGGTGCTGCGCGTCGCTCGCCGGCGTCTCCGGCCACCCGACGTCGCGCAGGAAACGCGTCATCCGTTCGACGTCGCGGCACGCGAGCGTGATCAGCCCGATGCGGTTCGGGAGCGCGATGCGCCGACGCTACTGCGTCAGGGAGCGGAAGTACACGCAGCACCGGATCGAGACGGTTCAGGTCGTCCCGCTCGCGTGCGGTAGCTGCGGCGCGGCTCGCCCCCGTCGAGCGGCCAGACCGCTTCTACGACTTCGCTTCCGCCCAGTTGTCGCCGACGCCGACGTCGACCGCGAGCGCAGGATCCAGGTCGTAGGCGCCGCACATCTCCGCGCGGACGAGCTCGCGAACCTTCGAGACCTCCGGATCCGGCACCTCGAGCAGGAGCTCGTCGTGCACCTGCAGCACGAGCCGCGCGCCGCGGCCCTCCTCCTGCAGGCGGCGCGCGATGCGGATCATCGCCACCTTGATGATGTCGGCGTTCGAGCCCTGCATCACGAAGTTCACGGCGACGCGCTCGCCGAACCCGCGAGTCTGCCGATTGGACGCCCGGATCTCGGGCACGGGCCGGCGGCGGCCGAGCAGCGACGTCACGTACCCGTCCTGCTTCGCCTGCTCGATCGT
>DATDNT010000121.1:0-8552 GCA_036518135.1 Gaiellaceae bacterium
GAGCCGCAGTTCAAGCTGGAGACGGCGCTGAAGGACGCGCAGCTCGTGCGTGAGCTCGCGGCGCGCTCCGGGGTCGAGCTGTCGGTGATCGAGGCGACCGCCGCGCGGTTCGCGCAGGCCGCCGAGGCCGGGCACGGCGACGAGGACATGGCCGCGACCTGGTACGCCACAGCGCCGTTGTAGAAGCGTGCGGACAGCCGCGCTCCTCCTCGTCCTGCTTGCAGCCGGCTGCGGCGGGCGTGCGTCGTCGACGCCGCCGACGACCCTTGCGCACGTGCTGGCGGCGAAGGCGCGCACGTGCACCGCGGGCAGCCTCGTCGCGCTCGGGACGGCGAGGAAGGCGTACGTCGGGGTCGCGCCGCACGGCGCGACGGCGGCGAGCCGGCCGGGCGGCAGGATCGTCGCGCGCTTCGGGCGGGTGAACGTCAACGACTACCCGACCGTGTTCGGGGTCCTCGGCGCCGTCGTGCACCGCGACTGCACGCCCGCGTGGTACCGCGTCCAGCTCCCCGTGCGGCCGAACGGGTCCGTCGGCTTCGTCCGCGCGAAGGACCTCGAGCTCCAGACGGTCGACGTGCGCATCGAGGTCGACGTCTCGCAGCGGCGCCTCACGCTGTTCCGGAGCGGCAGGCCGCTGATCCGCGCCACCGTCGCCGTCGGCTCCCCCTCGACGCCGACGCCGGTCGGACGCTTCTACGTGAACCAGCGGCTCGTCCCGAGCGACACCAACGGCCCGTTCGGTCCCGGCGCCGTCGGCATCTCTGCGTTCTCGAACGTCCTGACGGGGTGGACGCAGGGCGGGCCGGTCGCGATCCACGGCACGAACGAGCCCTGGTCGATCGGCCACAACGTGTCGAACGGCTGCATCCGGCTTCCGAACGCCACGCTCGTCCGCGTCTTCCGGCTGGCGGTCGCCGGGACGCCGGTGATAATCCACCCGTGAAGCGCGCGGCCGTCGTCCTGTGCCTGCTCGTGTTCGCGAGCGGCGCGGCGGCGTGGCGGCTCGCAGACGTGAAGCCCGACCCGAACACCCAGGCGGTCGCCGACGGCTGCCAGCGCGACACGACGAAGATCTACACCGGCTTCGCGCCGAACTGGGTCTACGTCAACGACAGGGACTACCCGGCGTCGGGCCCGTCGCCCGCGCCGCGCTGGGTGAGCGGGACCGTCGGCGGCGCGACGGGGCTCCTCGCCTCGCGCGTCGCGAGCTCGGACGACCCGATCACGCACGCGAGCTACGACATGAACGTCGACGTGACGGTCGCGGCCGCCGACGACTTCCTCACCGGCGTCTCGCGCGACTCGACGCCCGAGCAGGGCGAGATCCACCTCGAGCGCGAGTCGCAGTCGATCCCGCTGTGGGCGTGGCCGAAGCCCGGCGACCGCGTGCAGGCGCTCGGCTCGTGGGTCTGGGATTGCGACCATTACCAGGGCACGGGGGAGAAGACGGAGTTCCACCCGTTCCGCGCGCTCTTCTCGTCGAGCGGCGCGAGCGCGACGCTGTACGCGTCGACGGACGCGACGCCGGCCGGCAAGGAGGCCGAGTGCGCGCACCAGACGAAGGGCGCGGACACGTTCAAGGACTGCGCGCACGCGGCGCCGGACTGGCTCGGCATCGACGGCGACTACGCGCTGCCGCTCGGGCCGGGATCCTGGCGCGTCGTCGACCGAGGCAGCGTGAACGCGCCGAGCGTCGCGGTCGTGAACGGCGTCGCGCGGTTCACCGTCGCGGCGCCGGCGGGGCAGCGGGTCGTCGTCGCGAAGGAGTTCGTGCTGCGGAAGGCCCCGCCCGCGACGCATCTCCGCCTCCGCTTCGACCGGCTGCTCGTGCGCCGCGCGATGGATCCGTCGACACCGAACGAGTCGACATTGCCCGGCCAGATCGCGAAGGCGCCGGGCGAATGGCAGCTCTACTGGAGCGTCGACGGGATCTGGGGACGCTGGCCGGGAACGCTGCACGCGTACGACGGCTCCGTCTTCCGCGGCCGCCAGAGCGTCGACTTCCACGTCCTTCGCGGCAAGCCGTGGACGTTCGTCGCCCTCGCACGCGAGTGCGACTTCGGCGCGCTCCCCGGCTGGAACGGGCCGGGCAGGCCGACCGCGCCGTGCCCCGTCACGAACGAGGTCGGGAACTCGAAGGGCGACGACTACCCCGGCGCGATCACGGTGCTGCAGCGCGGCCTCGGCCTCGGCCGGCACGTCGTGAACGCCTCGACGGCGGGATCGACGTGCCCGCCGTCGAACAGGAAGGGCTGTTACCAGCTGACGTACACGGTTAGCCGCGTGCGGTGACCGGGGAAGGAGGGCGCATGGCGAAGAACCCGCTCGACAAGCTCGCGAACCTCGGCGAGGAAGTGCTCGGCAAGGCGTCGCAGAGCCCGAACGTCGCGCGCCTCATGCAGGGCGCGATGCAGATGAAGGACCGCGTCGACGACCTGACGAAGCGCGTCCGCGGCCTCGAGGGGATGGAGTCGCGCCTCGCGGACCTCGAGAAGCGCATCGCGAAGCTCGAGGGGACGCCGAAGAAGCGCGCGACGTCGTCGGCGAAGACGAAGAGCGCTACGAAGAAGACGTCGTCGTCGTAGGCACGCGCACGCGCAGCGCGCCCGGTACGACCTCGAACGCGGCCGGCGTCGTCCCGACCTACTCGCCCTCGAGCTCGATCGGCAGCGTCTCCTCGGCGTCGACGGCGACGGACGCGGTGCGCACGACCTCCACCTTGGGGTGGCGGACGTGCGTGCCCTTGTAGATCTTCGGCGCCGTCGTCAGGAAGTCGACCTTCGACACGTCGCCGATCAGCACGACGTCGAACATGCCGTCGTCGGGCTGCGCGTCGGGTGCGAGCTTCATGCCGCCGCCGTGCCACACGCCGTTCGCGACGACGACGTCGTGCATGCGGCCGCGGCGCTCGCCGTCGTCGAAGCGGACCGTCACCTCCGTGTTCTCCCACTCGAGAAAGACGCGCGTGAGCGCGTAGAAGAAGGTCGCCTTCCCCCCGAGCGCCTTCGACATCGCGTTCGCGCGCTGCGCGACCGCGCCGCTCATCCCGACGGAGCCGACGTTCGCGAACCAGCGTTCGGCGTCCTCGCCGCCCCACGTGCGGTAGCGGACGCGGCCCGCGTCGACGGTACGCGTCTCGCCGTCGAGCGCGACGCGAACCGCCGCGTCGAACTTCGTCGGGATCCCGTACGTGCGGCCGAAGTCCATGCCGGTCCCGATCGGGATCGTCGCGATGTCGACGTCACGAGTCGCGACTCCGTTCACGACCTCGTTGAGCGTGCCGTCGCCGCCGACGGCGACGACGAGGGTCGCGCCGCCGTCGACCGCCTGCCGCGCGAGCTCGATGAGGTGCCCCGGCCGCTCCGAGAAGAGCGTCTCGCCCTGCAGCCCGAGGCGCGCCGCTCGGTGTGCCAGCTCCGGCCAGCGCTTGCCCGTGGCGCCGTTGTCCGACGCCGGGTTGACGAGGAAGACGGTCTTCGCGGCGCTAATGGTCGGAGACGGCGACGTCGAGCGCGATCCGCGTCATGCGGTCGACGGCGGCGCGCAGGTCGTCGTCGGAGATGCGCTTGAACTCGCCCTCGACGACGATGTCGCTGACGGTGAGCAGGCATCCTGCCTCGACGCCGCGGAGCGCGCCGACGGTGAAGAGCGCCGAAGCCTCCATCTCGACGGCGAGCACGCCGCGCTTCGACCATCGCTCGTACTGCCCGTCGTCCGGGTTGTAGAACAGGTCGCTCGAGACGATCGGGCCGACGTGCAGCTCCTGGCCGATCTCCTTCGCCGTGTGCACGGCGCCGTGGATGATCGACCACGCCGCGGTCGGGCAGTGCGGCTCGTTGCCGACGAGGTGCATCGCCGTCGAGTCGGCGGGGACGGCCGTCAGGGCGACGATGAGGTCCCCGAGTTGATGGTGCGGCTGGAGGCCGCCGCAGGTGCCGACGCGGATGAGCTTCTTGCAGCCGAGCTGGATCAGCTCCTCGAAGACGATCGTCGCGCCCGGGCAGCCCATGCCCGTTCCCTGCACCGACACCGGCTTGCCGTTGTAGGTGCCGGTGTAGCCGAGGAGGCCGCGCTCGCTGTTCCGCTGTACGACGTCCTGGAGGTAGGTCTCCGCGATGTACTGGGCGCGGAGCGGGTCGCCGGGAAGCAGGACGGCCTCCGCGTACTGGCCCGGCTCGGCGCGAACGTGAATCGGCATCGGGCCGCACCCTATAGAAGACTTGCGCAATGGAGGTGTTCGAGCCGACGCGCGAGCAGGTGCTGCGCTTCTGTGCGCGCGACCCGATCGAGCGCGTCTTCCTCGAGGACGTCGCACGGCGCGGGCTCGGCCGCTTCTGCGCCGTCGCGGACGGCGACGGCGAGCTGACCGCGTTGTGCCACGCGGGTGCGAACCTCGTTCCCTCCGGCGACGGCTGCGAGGCGTTCGCCGCCGTCGCGGTCTCCACGCGGTCGCGGATGCTGATCGGCGAGGCGCGCGCCGTCGGCGACGTGTGGGAAGCCGCGCGCACGCGGCTCCCGGCCCCGCGCGAGGACCGGCCGGGGCAGCCGGTGTACGCGATCAGCGAACCGCCCGAGCCGGGCGACTCGGGGCTGCGACCCGCGACCCGCGCGGACCTGGACCGGCTCGTGCCGGCGTGCGCAGCGGCGCACGAGCTCGAGCTCGGCATCGACCCGCTCGCGCGCGACGCGGAAGCGTTCCGGTGGCGCACGGCGACCCAGATCGACGAAGGACGCTCGTGGCTGTGGCTCGAGAACGACGTCGTCCTCTTCAAGGCGGAGTCGTCCGCGTGGACGCCCTCGGCCGTGCAGATCTCGCAGGTGTGGACGGACCACGAGGCACGCGGGCGCGGCTACGCGCAGCGCGGCATGCGTGACCTCGTGCGCCTGCTGCTCGAGCACGTGCCCACCGTCACGCTCTTCGTCCGCCGCGAGAACGCGCCGGCGATCGCGCTCTACGATCGGATCGGCATGCGGAGAGTGCTCGAGTACCGGAGCGTGCTCTTCTGAGGCGGCTCGTTCGGCTCGCCGCAGTGCTGTGGGTCGCGCGCTGGGCAGCGCGCGAGATCGCCTCGCGGCTCGGGCAGCGCCCCAACTCAGGGATACAGGAGCCGTAGCTCCCCGCCGATGGCGGGGTGATGCTACGCGTCGGGGTCGTTGCGGCCGTCCTCGCCTGCGTTCTCGTCGTGATCGGCGGGCAACGCCACTCTGCTTCGGCTGGGCCCGTCGAGCACACGTGCGGCCTGACCGACCGGCAGTTCATCGACGACTACCAGCAGCAGGTGACGCTCGTCGAGATGTACGGAGACGATTTCGTGCACGGCGCAGCGAAGGGGAAGGACGTGGTCGCCGTCGCGCGCGGCGCGGCGGCGTCGGTGCGCCGCGGCCGACCGCTCGACCCGTCGCTCCAGCTCGCGCGCAAGTACGCGCGTGCGATGTTCCTGCAGTACGCCGACGCGGTGACGGCACGCGACGCCGGCTCGACGGCTGCGCGCGAGATGTACCTCGCCCAGCAGATCGGCGCACGGCTGAAGGACGTGCTCGCGGAGGCGCAACCGGGGCTCGCGGCGAAGGGATGCGACGTCTCGGACCTGCTTGAATGAGCGCCTGGACGCGCTCGCCCGCATCGAGCAGCACATCCGGCGACACGACCTGATCGAGCCGCGCGGCGAGGTCCTGTGCCTCGTCTCGGGCGGCGCCGACTCCACGTGCCTCTTCCACGCGCTCGGCGAGCTCGGCTACCGCGTCTCCGCGCTGCACGTCGACCACGGCCTGCGCGGCGCGGAGTCCGACGCAGACGCAGCTTGGTGCGCCGAGCGCTTCGGCGCTGAGGTGGTGCAGGCGGCGGCGCGCTGTGCCACGGAGGCCGGGCTACGCGACGTCCGCTACTCGTTCCACGTCGGTGCGCTGCGCGCGACCGGGCACACCCGCTCCGACCAGGTCGAGACGATCCTCTACCGGCTTGCCGCGCGCGGCACGACCGCGGGGATCGAGGTGCGGCGCGCCGACGGCGTCGTGCGGCCGCTCCTCTGCCTGTGGCGCGAGGAGACGGAGGCGTTCTGCCGGGAGCGCGGCCTCGACTGGCGCGAGGACTCGTCGAACCCCGACACGCTCCGCGGACTGATCAGGAACGAGATCATCCCCGCCCTCCTGCGGCTCCATCCCGGGGCGCGCGAGAACGTCCTCCGCGTCCTCGACAGCCGCGCAACGCTGCCGCCCGCGCTCGAGGAGCTCCTCGCCGCGCCGCGCGGGTCGAAGCGCGTCGACCTCGGCGGCGGCGTCCAGGCCGTGCGGGAGCACGACCGCCTGTGGCTCGAGGACGGCCCGCGCGCGCTCGACGGGGTCGTCGAGTGGGGCGGCTGGCGGATCGAGTCGCGGCTACCAGGGCTTAAGGTACGGGGGTGGCGACCCGGCGACCGGCTCGCCGGGCGCACGAAGAAGATCCAGGACGTGTTCGTCGACGCCAAGATCCCGCGCTCCGACCGCGAAGGCTGGCCGCTCGTGGTGCGCGGAGACGAGGTCGTCGCCGTCCCCGGCATCGTCGAGGCGGAGGGGGTGAGCGCCTCCCGTGTCGCAGACTGAGGTCGAGCAGGGGGTCGGTGAGGTCCTGATCGACGAGGAGCGGCTGCAGGACCGCATCCGCGAGCTCGGCCGCGAGATCTCCGCCGACTACGCCGGCCGCGAGCTCCTGCTCGTCGGCGTGCTGAAGGGCGCGGTGTTCTTCATGGCCGACCTGATGCGCGCGCTCGCGGTGCCGTGCGAGATCGACTTCATGGCGATCTCCTCCTACGGAGCGGCCACCGACTCCTCCGGAGTCGTGCGGATCCTCAAGGACCTCGACATCAACATCGAGGGGCGCGACGTCCTCGTCGTCGAGGACATCATCGACTCCGGCCTGACGCTGTCGTATCTGCTTCGCAACCTGGAATCGCGTGAGCCGGCGACGCTCGAGATCTGCGCGCTCCTCACGAAGCCGGAGCGGCGCGAGATCGAGGTGCCCGTCCGCTACATCGGCTTCGAGATCCCGAACAAGTTCGTGATCGGCTACGGGCTCGACTTCGCCGAGCGATACCGCAACCTCCCGTATGTCGGTGTTCTGCACCCCGACCTGATGCCGGAAGGGGCGTAACTTTCGTGAATCGGAAAGGGTTATGCGGGTGACGCCTGGAACATCCAGTCGGCTACCCTGACCCGAAGGAATCCTTGACGTGAATCGCTTCTTCCGCAGCGCGTTCTTCCCGCTCCTCGTGATCGTCCTGTTGGTGTGGCTTGCGAGCCAGACCCTGATCCCGAAGTCCTCGAACGGCCAGAAGCTGACGACGTCGGAGGCGATCCAGAAGGTCTCGACCGGACAGGTCGACTCCGCGGTCTTCAACCCCGGCAAGCGATCGATCCAGCTCAAGCTCTCGGACGGCAAGAAGGCGACCGTCCATTACGCGTCCGACTACTCGCAGCTGCAGTTCCAGAACCTGCTCGAGCGCAACCACGTCCTCTGGGACTCCAAGGGCACCGGCGGGTTCTCGTGGACGGCGCTGATCGGGTCGTTCCTGCCGTTCCTGCTGCTGATCGGGTTCTGGATCTTCCTGATGAACCAGGTGCAGGGCGGCGGCTCGAAGGTGATGAGCTTCGGCAAGTCGCGCGCGAAGCGCATGGCGCCGGACTCGCCGAAGATCGGCTTCAAGGACGTCGCGGGTGTGGACGAAGCGGTCGAAGAGCTCCAGGAGATCAAGGAGTTCCTCGAGAACCCGAAGAAGTTCCAGGCGCTCGGCGCGTCGATCCCGAAGGGCGTGCTCCTCTACGGCCCTCCGGGCACCGGCAAGACGCTGCTCGCCCGCGCGGTCGCCGGCGAGGCGGGCGTTCCGTTCTTCTCGATCTCCGGCTCGGACTTCGTCGAGATGTTCGTCGGCGTCGGCGCGTCGCGCGTGCGCGACCTGTTCGAGCAGGCGAAGCAGGCGTCGCCGTGCATCGTCTTCATGGACGAGATCGACGCCGTCGGTCGTCACCGCGGCGCGGGGCTCGGCGGCGGTCACGACGAGCGCGAGCAGACGCTCAACCAGCTGCTCGTCGAGATGGACGGCTTCGAGATGAAGGACAACATCATCCTGATCGCCGCGACGAACCGCCCCGACATCCTCGACCCGGCGCTGCTGCGCCCGGGGCGCTTCGACCGTCAGATCGTCGTCGACCGCCCCGACCGGAACGGCCGCCGGAAGATCCTCGAGGTGCACTCGAAGGGCAAGCCGCTCGCGTCGCACATCGACCTCGACTCGCTCGCGGCCGGCACGCCCGGCTTCACCGGCGCCGACCTGCGCAACCTCGTCAACGAGGCCGCGCTGCTCGCAGCGCGCCGAGGCAAGAAGGTGATCGAGCAGGAGGAGCTCGAGGAAGGGATCATGCGCGTGATCGCCGGGCCCGAGAAGAAGGCCCGCCTGCTCTCCGAGAAGGAGCAGCGGATCACGGCATACCACGAGATGGGCCACGCGCTCGTCGGCCACTTCCTCGAGAACACCGACCCGGTGCACAAGATCACGATCGTTTCGCGCGGCCAGGCGCTC
>DATDNT010000122.1:0-3801 GCA_036518135.1 Gaiellaceae bacterium
GGCCGAACGTCCGCTACCACTCGCTCGCGGCGCGGCTCGGACCGCAGCAGATCGGCGCCGACAAGCTGTGGGGCCCGAACTTCGACACCGCGGGCAACGGGATGAAGATCGGGATCATCGACGACGGCGTCGACGCGTCGAGCCCGTACTTCGACCCGAGCGGGTTCCAGTACCCCCCGGGGTTCCCGAAGGGGCAGACGCAGTACGCGACTCCCAAGGTGATCGTGCAGCGGACGTTCGCCCCGGCGTCGCCGAAATGGAAGAACGCGAACCTCCCGTTCGACCCGGCGGAGTCGTTCCATGCGACGCACGTCGCAGGCATCGCCGCCGGCGACCACGGCACGAACGCGAAGGGCACGGCGATCTCCGGTGTCGCGCCGAACGCCTACATCGGGAACTACAAGGCGCTGACGATCCCGACGCCCGGCTTCGGCCTCGACGGGAACAGCGCCGAGATCGCCGCCGCGATCGACGCGGCGGTCGGCGACGGGATGAACGTGATCAACCTGTCGCTCGGCGAGCCCGAGGTGGAGCCCGCGCGCGACCTGGTCGTGCGTGCGATCGAGGGTGCGGCAGCCGCCGGCGTCGTGCCGGTGATCGCGGCCGGCAACGACTTCTCCGACTTCGGCTACGGCTCGATCTCGTCGCCCGGCAACGCACCCGACGCGATCACCGTTGCGGCCGTCAACGCGCAGAACGTGGTCGCCGACTTCTCGTCTGCTGGACCGACACCGGTGACGCTGCAGATGAAGCCCGACGTCGCCGCTCCGGGCGTCGACGTGATGTCGTCGCTCCCCGCGAGCGAGGGCTCGTTCGGCCTCCTGAGCGGGACGAGCATGGCGTCGCCGCACGTCGCCGGCGCCGCTGCGCTCCTGAAGGAGCGCCACCCGGCGTGGAGCGTCGCCGACATCAAGTCCGCGCTCGTGCAGACCGGCGATCCGGCGCGGGTCGGCGCGGGCGAGGCGCCGCCGACACGCGAGGGCGGCGGCGTCGTCGACCTGCCGCGGGCAGACAACCCCCTCCTCTTCGCCTCCCCCACCGGCCTCTCGTTCGGGATGCTCGGCCCCGGGGAGTCGACGTCGCGCACCGTGACGCTCGCCGACGCCGGCGGCGGCGCGGGCGCGTGGACCGTGTCCGCGCCGGGCCTGACCGCGCCCCCGGCCGTGACCGTGCCGGGGACGCTCGAGCTGACCGCGAACGCGCAACCGGCACAGGGCGACGCCTCAGGGTTCGTCACGCTGACCCGCGGCACCGACGTCCGCCGCATCCCGTGGTGGTACCTGACGTCGATGCCGGCGATCGGCGCGGACAGGGAGCTGCCGCTGGCGAAGCCGGGCACCTACGCCGGCACGACCCTCGGCGGCGGCCGCCACGTGACGACCTATCGCTATCCGACGGGCGGCGACCGCTCGTACCCCGGGCCGGAGCGCGTCTACCGGTTCCACGTCCCGAGCGGCGCCGCGAACGCCGGCGTCGTCGTCCTCAGCGGCACCGCCTATCCGCACGTCGTGTTCGCGAAGAACGAGAACCGGCTCGCCGGCTACACGGCGCTCCCGCTCGACCTCAACCCGTACCGCCGCACCTACGGCGCGACGCGCAGGGTCTCGGGGATCGTCCTGCCGAAGGCCGGCGCGTACGACGCCGTCTTCGACACGACGGGCGGCCGCGGCGGCCCGTTCGCGTTCCGCTTCTGGGTGAACGACACGAAGCCCCCGACCCTGAAGATCGTCTCGCGGGTGGGCGCGATCGTCGTCTCGGCGAAGGATGCGGGCTCTGGGGTCGATCCTTCGTCGGTGGTCGCGCAGCTCGACGGCAAGGCCGTCGCCGCGCGCTGGTCGGTCGCGGCGGGCGCGTTCCGCATCAGGGCGGCAACGGGACGCCACTCGCTCGCGATCAGCGTCGGCGACTACCAGGAGACGAAGAACATGGAGGACGTCCCGCCGATCCTCCCGAACACCGCGACGCTCAGGACGAGCGTCGTCGTTCGCTAGGGTCGTACGTCGGCAGGTTCGCGAGGTCCCGCTCGACGGAGCGCTGGAACTCGTCCGGATCGTGCTCCGGCTCGACGACGCGCAGGTGGCGCTTGCGCTGCCGCTTCGGGAGCGACACGCCCTGGCCGAGGCGCGGCAGCTCCGCGAACGCGAGCAGCACGACGGCCGCCGCCAGGAGGACGATCCCGATCACGCTCATGCTCCCCCAAGGATAGACGCCGTGTTCCCAGAATCGTTTGCCGTGAGACGCCTCACGCTTCTGCTCCTCGCCGCCGCGCTCGCAGGCTGCGGCGGCAAGGGGGCGGCACCACCACCGCCGGCGCCGCCGACGACGACCACCACGCACCGTGTCCCCGTCTCGCCGCCGCCGATGACGCTGACCGTCTTCCGCGCCGGCGGCGGCCGCTTGCGCGCCGAGGCGGTGCACGTCCCGCGGACGCGGCAGGTGGCCGCGGCGGCCCTCGGCGCGCTCGGGGTCGCAGGCACGGTCCGGATCGGCGGCGGCACCGCGACCGTCACGACGCAGGGAGCGCCGTCGGACGCACGGGTGGCGGAGATCGTCTACACGCTCACGCAGTTCCCGGCGGTGCAGCGCGTCGACGTCGCCGGGCGCACCGGGCTGACACGCGACGACGTCGCCGCGTACCTGCCGCCGATCCTCGTCGAGTCGCCGCCCGACGGCGGCTCCGTCCCGCAGACGTTCCACGTGAGCGGCACCGCCAGCGTCTTCGAGGCGACGCTCGTCGTCCGGCTCGTTCGCGGCGGCAGCGAGCTGTCGAAGCAGACGGTGACCGCGTCCGAGGGCGCACCGGGCCGCGGCACGTTCGACGCGGTCGCGCACGCGTCGCCGGGGCCGATCCAGGTTCAGGTCTACGCGCCCTCGGCGGCGAACGGCGACCCGCAGCACGAGGTCGACGTGCGCGTCACGGTCACGCCTTGATCTGCTGCGCGAGCACCCACAGGCCCGCGACCGTGTAGGCCACCATCAGCAGGACGAGCGGGAGCTGCGCTGCGAACGCGAACGTCCGCCCGCGTGTCCGCAGCGCGACGCGGTGCGCCGCGAAGACGGCGACGACGTGGCCGAACACGATCAGCAACACCTGGATCCACCACACGAGACCGGCGGGCGCGATCCCCTTCCACAACCCGTACTCGCCCCACCCGAGCGGGTTCCAGCTGTGGCCGAACGGGTCGACGATGACGGCCGGCGTGTTCTGCCCGGCGATCAGCAGGTACGCGAAGTAGTGCGCCGTGAAGTACACCGCCGCGATCGGGATCAGCGTCGTCGCGAGCTCGGCCGCGGCGCCGCGCGTGACGAGCAGGTACGCGCCGACGAAGAGCACCACGACCGCGACCATCGACAGCGTCTGCAGGACGTCGACGTGGTGCGCGAGGAACGACCAGCGCTGCCAGAACCACTCCTGGAGCGACGCGAAGCGGTCGGTCTGCGACCAGCCGTCGAACACCACCGTCGCGAGCGCTGCGAGCACGAACGCGGCGCCGCCGGCCGGCAGGCGCGGATCGGTGCGCAGGCCCGCGCCGTACGTGCGCACGCGGGCGCGGCGCTCGCTCGCGGGCGTCGACGCCCACTCCTCCGGCGAGAACGGGCGCAGCTCGAGCGGCGAGAACCGCGAGAGCGTGCGTGCGAACACGCTGAAGACCTCGACGTTCCCGAGCCATGCCTCCGCGCCGAAGAGCGCGGAGCCGACGAGCGTGGCGATCATGTAGACGAGCAGCATCGCCGCGAGCCACCGCGGCTCCTTCGCGACGGGCCAGATGAGCTCCATCCACGACCACACGAGCAGCAGTG
>DATDNT010000123.1:0-21496 GCA_036518135.1 Gaiellaceae bacterium
GGATGTGTCTCGTCGAGGTCGAAGGCATGCCGAAGCTGCAGGCCGGCTGCACGCTGACCGCGCAGGACGGGATGGTCGTCCGGACCGCCCGCAGCTCGAAGCAGGCCGCGCAGGGCCAGAACGCGACGCTCGAGTTCATCCTCGTCAACCATCCGCTCGACTGCCCGGTTTGCGACAAGGGCGGCGAGTGCCCGCTTCAGGATCTGACGTTCCGCTACGGCCCCGGCAACACGCGGATGACGTTCCCCAAGCGGACGTTCGACAAGCCGATCCCGATCAGCCCGCTGATCGCCCTCGACCGCGAGCGCTGCATCCTCTGCTACCGCTGCACGCGCTTCTCCGAGTCGGTCGCGGAGGACGGGCAGCTCGTCGCGATCAACCGCGGCGCGCAGTCGATCATCGCGACGTTCGAGGACGAGCCGTACCGCGGCCACTTCTCCGGCAACGTCACCGAGATCTGCCCCGTCGGCGCGCTCACCGCCACGCAGTACCGGTTCGAGGCGCGGCCGTGGGAGATCCAGAACGTGCCGACGGTGTGCGGTCTCTGCCCCGTCGGCTGCAACGTCTCGGCGACGATCCGCGAGGGGAAGGTCAAGCGCATCCAGTCGCGCAACCATCCCGAGGTCGACGAAGGCTGGCTGTGCGACAAGGGCAGGTTCGGGATCGCGCACCTCGACGCGCGCGACCGCATCTCCGCGCCGCTCCGCAAGGCCGGGCCGCGCCGCTTCGAGCAGCTCTCCTGGGAGGACGCGCTCGACGCCGCCGAGAACGCGCTGCGCGCCGGCGGCGCGTCGACGGTGGTCGCCCTGTCGGGCGGCGAGACGGTCGAGGAGGCGTACGCGCTCGCGAAGCTGATGCGCCAGGGCCTCGGCGCGCACTCCGCCGTCCTGCCGGAGGAGGTGCCGGACGGCCTCGACGGCTACCGCGCACCGCTGTCGGCGCTGCGCGGCGCGAAGACGATCGCCGTCATGTGCGACGAGCCCGTCGTCGAGCGCGCGCCGGTCGTCGACCTCTGGCTGAAGGCGGCGAAGCGCGCCGGCGCCGAGGTCACCTACGGCGCGCCCGACGGGCCCGTCGACGCGCTCGTCACCGACCACGCGCACATCGGCGCGCAGGCCGAGAACGTCTACTACCTGCCGCGCACCCCGAACGGCCGCGGCGTCGCGGACGCCTGGAGCGCGGCCGGCGACGGCGAGCCGGTCGACGAGGTGCCGCGCCTGCTCGTCATCTCCGGCGACGAGGCCGCCGGCGACCCCGCGGTGCGCAAGCTCGCCGCCGACGCCGGCTTCGTCGTCGGGATCGGCATGTTCGAGTCGAGCTTCCGCGGCCTCGCCGACCTCGTGCTGCCGGGGACGAGCTATCTCGAGCGCGACGGGACGACCGTCAACCTCGAGGGGCGCCTGCAGCGCCAGCGCCGCGCGGTGACGGCGCCGTGCCCCGACGTCGTCGCCTGGGTCGCGAAGCTCGCCGCGCGATTCGGGGTCGAGCTGTCGCCGTACACGTCCGTCGTCTTCGACGAGGTCGCGGCCGAGTGCTTCGGCGGGATCACCTTCGCGGAGGTGGGGGAGCGCGCGGAGCTGCCGGCGCGCGCGGAAAGGAAACAGGTGTCGGACACCGTCACGGTCTCCGACACCTCTTCGGGGTTCAGGCTCGTCGCCTACCGCCCGCTCTTCAGCGGCGCGGCCGTCGACCGCACGCCGGAGCTCCAGTTCCAGCGGTGCAGCGGCGAGCTCCAGATCCATGCCGACGACGCGCGCGAGCGCGGCATCCGCAACGGCCAGACCGTCACCGTCTCGTCGAACGGCACGTCCGTCGAGCTGAAGGCCCGCCTCATGCGCGACCTCGCGCGCGGTGTCGTCCGCGTCGCCGACGGCCAGCAGGGCGACCTCCACGAGCACGTGGAGGTGCACGCATGACGAGAGAGGCGTGGTGGATCACGATCCCGAAGGCGTTCCTCGTCATCAACGTCGTGATGGTGTTCTTCGCGTTCACGACGTGGCTCGAGCGCAAGCTCCTTGGCCGGATGCAGCTGCGGTTCGGCCCGAACCGGGCGGGCCCGAAGGGCCTCCTCGTCCCGATCGCCGACCTGCTCAAGCTCATTCGCAAGGAGGCGTTCGCGCCGATGGCGGCGCGCGAGCCGCTCTACATCATCGCCCCGTGCCTCGCCATGTTCACGGCGCTCGCCGCGTTCAGCGTCATCCCGTGGGGGAACGGCTGGACCGTCTGGGGCCACCACATCGAGGGCCAGGTCGTGAACGTGCCGATCTCGCTGATCCTGATCTTCGCGCTCGGCAGCGTCGGCATCTACGGCTTCATCGTCGGCGGCTGGGCGTCCGAGTCGAAGTACTCGATCCTCGGCTCGATGCGCACCTGCGCGCAGCTCGTCTCCTACGAGGTCTCGCTCGCGCTCTCCGTGCTCGGCGTCGTCCTGATGGCGCAGTCGATCAACCTGGTCGACGTCGTCCAGAAGCAGCAGTCGACGATGTGGTTCTTCATCCCGCAGTTCGTCGGCCTGATCGTCTTCATGATCGGCGGCACCGCCGAGACGTCGCGCCCGCCGTTCGACCTGCCCGAGGCCGACACGGAGCTCGTAGCGGGCTATCACACCGAGTACTCGGGGATGCGCTGGGGCCTCTTCCAGGCGGCGGAGTACATCAACATGATCACGCTGTCGGGCCTCTGCGTGACGCTCTTCTTCGACGGCTACCACTTCCCGTGGGTGCACTCGCTCGACCAGTTCGGCCCGATCTGGTTCGTGCTGAAGCTCTTCACGCTCGTCGCCGCGTTCATCTGGCTGCGGGCGACGCAGCCGCGTCTCCGCTACGACCAGCTGATGCGGTTCGGCTGGAAGGTGCTCCTGCCCGTCGCCACCGTCAACGCGCTCGTGACGGCGTTCCTCGTCGTCCTGGTGAAGTGATGGCTGTCGTCCCGAACACGCTGAAGGGCTTCGGCGTCACGCTGAAGCAGGTCTTCAAGAAGCCGATCACGCAGCAGTACCCGGAGTACAAGCGGCCGGTGTACCCGCGCTACCGCGGCCGCCACCGCCTGAACCGCCACGAGAACGGGCTCGAGAAGTGCGTCGGCTGCTCGCTCTGCGCCGCAGCGTGCCCGGCGGACTGCATCCGCGTCGTCGCGGCCGAGAACACGCCGGACAACCGCGTGTCCGCCGGCGAGCGCTACGCGCGCATCTACGAGATCAACATGTCGCGCTGCATCTTCTGCGGCTATTGCGAGATCGCGTGCCCCTTCGACGCGATCACGCTCGGCAACGAGTTCGAGATCTCCGAGTACAACCGCGACGACCTGATCTACACGAAGGACATGCTGCTCGCCGAGCCGGTGAAGCGCGTGCCCGTCGCTGACCCCGATCTCTACGACACGCCCATCCCGTACTACAAGGACCATTCCTAGGCCGTGGCGAACTTCCTCGTCTGGGTCGTGTGGTTCGGCGCCGCGTTCGGCTGCCTCGGCAGCGCGCTCGCCGTCGTGTCGTTCTCCAACCCGTTCTACTCGGCGCTCGCGCTGATCGGGAACCTCGCGTCGCTCGCCGTCCTCTACCTGCTCCTCGGCGGTGAGTTCGTGGCGGCAGGCCAGGTGCTCGTCTACGGCGGCGCCGTCATGGTCATGTTCCTCTTCGTGATCGCCTACCTCGGCGACCGCACGGACGAGTCGCCGTGGTCCGGCGGGCCGTCGTGGCAGGTCGTCGGCGCAGTCCTCGCGGGCGCCGCGATCCTCGCCGAGGTCTGCGTCGTCGTCGGCATGAAGGCCGGCGGCTTCCTCTCGAAGCCGCAGCACATCGGCCGCGACTTCGGGACACCCGAGGCGCTCGGCCGCGCGTTCCTCACCGATCACCTGCTCGCGTTCGAGGTGACCTCGATCGTCCTCCTGATCGCGGCGGTCGGCGGTGTCGTCCTCGGCTCGCACGCACGCGCGATCGACCTGGAGAGCGATGCACGGGCCTGACATCGGCTGGTACGTGATCCTGAGCGCGCTGCTCTTCACGACGGGCGCGCTCGGCGTGATGCTCCGCCGCAACCCGCTGATCATCCTGCTGTCGGTCGAGATCATGCTGAACTCGGCGAACCTGCTGCTGATCGCGATGTCGCGGCTGCACGGCGGCGAAGGCGGACAGATCTTCGCGATCTCGGTCATGGCCGTCGCCGCGTCGGAGGTCGTCGTCGGCCTCGGCCTGATCGTCGCGATGGGCCGGCGGAACGTCGACCTCGACGTCGACAAGCTGAGGACGCTCCGCGGGTGAAAGCCGCCGCCTGGATCTGTCTCCTGCTCCCGCTCGCCTCGGCGGTCGGGATCACCCTCGCCGGCAGGAGCATCCCCCGCCGCGTCGCCGGCTGGATCTCGACCGCGACGACCGCCGGCGCGTTCGTCGCCGCGCTCGTCGCGTTCCTCGACATGCTCGGGAAGCACCCGCACGCCCGCGGCGCGGTGACGACGTCGTGGACGTGGCTCGCGACGGGCCGCTACCACTTCGGGCTCACGCTGCTCGCCGACCAGCTCTCGGTCATGATGATGCTGATCGTCTCGGGCGTCGGCTCGCTGATCGTCGCGTACTCCGTCGGCTACATGGACGGCGAGGACGAGGAGCGACGGTTCTTCGCGTACATGTCGCTGTTCGTGTTCTCGATGCTGCTGCTCGTCGAGGGCGGGAACCTGCTGCTGCTGCTCGCCGGGTGGGGCATGGTCGGCCTCTCGAGCTACCTGCTGATCGGCTACTACCAGGAGCGCGCGTCGGCGATCGCGGCGGCGAAGAAGGCGTTCGTGATGAACGCCTTCGGCGACGCGACGATGGCGCTCGCGCTCTTCCTGCTGATCCAGCAGACCGGACGGCTCGACTACGGCGGCGTGTTCGCCGCCTCGCCGCACGGCGGCGCGGTCGCGAACCTCGTCGCGCTCGGGCTCCTCGGCGGCGCGGTCGCGAAGAGCGCGCAGATTCCCCTGCACACCTGGCTCCCCGACGCGATGGAAGGCCCGACGCCGGTCAGCGCGCTCATCCACGCGGCGACGATGGTCACCGCGGGGGTCTACCTGATCTGCCGCTGCCACCCGCTCTTCGAGAAGGCCTGGTTCGTCCAGGACCTCGCCGCGGGCCTCGGCGCCGCGACGCTCCTGATGGCGGGGCTGATCGCGCTCGTGCAGACGGACATCAAGCGCGTCATCGCCTACTCGACGATGTCGCAGATCGGCTACATGTTCGTCGGCGCGGGGCTCGGGGCGTATCCGAACGCGATGTTCCACCTGATGACCCACGCGTTCTTCAAGGCGCTGCTCTTCCTCGCGGCCGGCATCGCGATCCATGCTGTCGTCGGCGAGCAGGACATCCGCAACCTCGCGGGCGTCGGGAAGCTGATGCCGTTCACGAGGTGGGTGTTCCTGATCGGCTCGCTCGCGCTCGTCGGCATCTTCCCGTTCGCGGGCTTCTTCTCGAAGGACTCGATCATCACGTCGGCGCTCGCGCACGGCGGCTGGTACGGCTGGCTGATCTACGTCGTGTGCCTCGTCGGAGCGTTCCTGACCGGCGTGTACGCGTTCCGCCTCTACTTCGTCGTCTTCACGGGCGAGCCGACACCGTTTGCGCGCGAGCACTTCCACCGCCACCGCGGGCAGGAAGGCCCGGTGTGGATGCTGTGGCCCGTCGCGGCTCTCGCGTTGCTGTCGGTGATCGGCGGCTTCCTCCAGTTCGCGCCGATCTGGCATCCGCTGACGACGTGGCTCGCGCCCGTCGCCGCGCCGATCGTCGAGCCGACGAACGCGCAGGAATGGATCACGTCGGCCGCCGCGATCGTCATCGGCCTCGCCGGGATCGCCGTCGCATGGTCGATGTACGCGGCGAAGCGCATCGCCGTTCCGCGCGCGCTGCCGATGCTCGAGAGGAAGTTCTACTGGGACGAGCTCTACGACCTCGTCTGGTACCGCGCCGGCGACCTGGTCTCGCGCGGCCTCTACGGGCTCGTCGAGACGCCGCTGATCGGCGGGACGATCACCGCGGTCACGGGGATCGTCGGCGGAGGTTCGCGCGAGCTCTCGCTCGCGCAGAACGGGCTCGTTCGCTCGTACGCGCTCGCCCTCGCAGGCGGGCTGGCCGTCCTCGCCGTCGTCTTCCTGGTGGTGCGCTAGCGCATGGACGGCTGGCTGACGACGATCCTGATCCTGCTGCCGCTCGCAGGCGCGCTCGTCGTCGCGGCGGCGCCGCTCTCGACGTACTGGCTCGGCTCGTTCGCCGCGCTCGTCTCGCTGATCGAGGTCGGCGTGTGGATCACGTGCGCCTCGCGGTTCGACTTCGGCGGGGGTCTGCAGTTCGCGCAGCGCGCGTCGTGGTTCTCGGACCTGAACGTCAGCTGGCACGTCGGGCAGTACTCGTTCTCGCTGTGGCTCGTCGGCATGACGGTCGTCTGCATGGCGGCCGCCACGATCTACGGCTGGTGGGTGGGCCGCGACCGCGGCCGCGCCTACTTCGCTCTCATGCTCGTCCTGACCGGTGCGATCGTCGGCGTCTTCACGGCGCAGGATCTGCTGCTCTTCTACGCCTTCTTCGAGGCGATGCTGATCCCGCTGTACGTCCTGATCGGCGTCTGGGGGGGCTCCGACCGGATGCGCGCGACGATCACGTTCGTCGTCTACACCGTCGTCGGCTCGCTGCTGATGCTCGCCGCGATCATCGTGCTCGGGCTGCAGCAGGGGACCTTCGACATGACGCGCATGGGGACGTCGTCGAGCACGTGGCTCTTCCTCGGCTTCGTCGTCGCGTTCGCGATCAAGGCGCCGCTCTTCCCGTTCCACGGCTGGCTGCCGGTGACGTACCGCGAGTCGCCGGCGGAGGTCTCCGGCATCCTCTCCGGCGTCGTCGGCAAGGCCGGCCTCTACGGGCTGCTGCGCATCGCGATCCCGATCTTCCCGAAGGTGGCGCACGACTGGCGCATCGTGCTGCTCGTGCTCGCCTCGATCTCGCTCGTCTACGGCTCGCTGCTCGCGTTCCGTGCGCCCGACTTCCGCGGCGTCGTCATGTACTCGTCGCTCGCGCAGGCGGGGCTGATCGTGCTCGGCCTGTTCGCGTTCAACTCGCTCGGCTTCGGCGGCGCCGTCCTGCAGATCGTGAACCACGCGCTCGTCTCGACGTCGCTCTTCCTGCTGGCCGGGATGATCGAGCGGCGCACCGGCACGCGCGGCGAGTTCGCGCTCCTCGGGGGCATGGCGCGCGGGCGGCCCGCGCTCGCCACCGTTCTGATGACGGTGGGCGTCATCTCGCTCGCCGTGCCGCTGTCGACGACGTTCGCCGGCGAGTTCCTGATCCTCGCGGGCGTCTTCCAGCAGCACTGGATCTGGGCGGCGATCGGCGCGGCCGCGATCGTGCTCGCAGCGATGTACATGCTGCGCGCGATCTCGGGCGTCCTCCACCAGGACGTCGGCCCTGCGGTGAACGAGAACGCGACCGACCTGCGCGTGGGCGAGCTCGCGATCGTCGTGCCGCTCGTGCTCTGCCTGCTCGGGCTCTCGGCGTGGCCGAACCTCGTCTCGGGCCATGCGAAGGCAGGCCCGACGACGGCGGCGGGCTGGACGAGGTACGCGCCGTGATCTCGAAGCCGCACGTCGACTGGTTCGCACTCGCGCCGGTGCTCGCGCTGCTCGGTGCGTCCGGGCTCCTCCTGATGGTCGCGGTCTTCGTGCCGCGCAGCGCGCGCAAGCCGGTGTCCGCGTTCCTCGCATTCGCCGGCTTCGTCGCGGCGGGCATCTGGGCCGCGTTCCTCGACGACCGCTCGCCGAGCGCGCAGGCGCTCGTGCACGACTCGATGTTCCGCGACCGCTGGGCGGCGCTCGCGCAGGTGATCCTCGCCGGCTCGGGCGCGATCGCCGTGCTCGTCTCGTACCGCGAGCGGATGCGCGACGACCACGTCGCCGAGTACTACTCGCTCCTTACCGCCGCGGGCGCCGGCATGGCGTTCTTCGTGCAGGCGTCGAACCTGATGACGCTGTTCCTCGGGCTCGAGTGGTTCTCGATCGCGCTCTACGTCCTGACGGCGATCGACTACGACCTGATCGGGTCGCTCGAAGCGGGACTCAAGTACCTCGTCGTCGGCGCCGTCGGCTCGGCGACGCTCCTCTTCGGCTCGGCGCTCGTCTACGGGATCACGGGCCAGCTGTCGTTCGATCGGATCGCGGCGGCGGGGCACGCGCACGACGCGATGCTCGTCGTCGGCCTCGCGATGATCATCGCCGGCCTGATGTTCAAGTCGTCGGCTGCGCCCTTCCACATGTGGACGCCCGACGCCTACCAGGGCGCGCCGACGCCGGTCACGGCGTTCATGGCGTCGGGGACGAAGATCGCGGCGCTCGTCGTCAGCTACCGCGTCCTCGCCGAGGCGTTCCCGCACGAGCAGCACCTCTGGCGCTACGCCGTCGCGGTGATCGCGTGCGTGTCGCTCGCGTGGGGCAACATCGGCGCGCTCGTCCAGCGCAACGTGAAGCGCATCCTCGCCTACTCGTCGGTCTCGCACGCGGGCTTCATGCTGATCGCGATCGCGGCGGCGAACCCGCTGGGCGCGCGGGCGCTCCTCTACTACCTGATCCCGTACTCCGCCATGTCGCTCGGCGCGTTCGCAGTCGTCGCCGCGCGCGAGCGCGAGCTCGCCGCGCCCGTGACGCTGCGGAACCTCGCCGGCTTCGGATGGGAGCGGCCGTTCCTCGGCATCTCGATGTGGGTGTTCATGCTCGGGATGCTCGGCTTCCCGCTGACCGGCGGCTTCATCGGCAAGTTCTACGTCTTCGCGGCCGCGTACGACCACGGCTTCTGGTGGCTGATCGTGGCCGGCGTGATCGGCACGATGATCTCCGCCTACTACTACCTCGGCATCGTGCGCGCCATGTACTTCCGCGACGCCGCCGAGTTGCAGCTCGCGCCGGCGGGGGGATCGCCCCCGAGCGACTCGCTGTTGACGGTCGGCGTCTTCCTGGCGCTCGTCGTGACCGTCGGCTCGTTCTTCGCCGTGCAGCCGCTGATCGACGTCGCCCACTCGGCGGCGCGCGCACTGCCGCTCTGAGCTACGGCTTGGCGGGCCGGAGCAGCGCGAGCCGGCGTAGCCACGGCGCCGCCGCGACCACGGCCTTCAGCGCGAAGACGCCGAGCGACGCCGCGAGCGCCGACGCCCCGAGCGCCGGCAGCGTCGTCGCCTCGCCGGCGCCCGACCGCGCGGCGCACGAGAGCACGAGCAGGCCGAGCGCGAACGTCCAGAGGAGCGCCTGCACGCCGAGGACGCCGTCGCCGCGGTCCTCCAGGTAGCCGCCGAACGACTCGAGGGCCGCCACCGCGGAGAGCGGGATCGCGGCGAGCAGGGCGTAGAACGCGAGACCGTGCGCGCCCCGGCTGTCGGCGTACGCGGCGGCGACCGCGAGGAGCCCCGGAAGCACACGACGTCCCACGCCGGAAGGTTCGCTCTCGCACCGGACGGTCCTGCAAGACTCCGGACCATGGCGACCTTGACTTGGCTCGGACACGCATCCTTCCGCCTCGACACCGACGGCGGCAAGCGCATCTACGTCGATCCCTGGCTCTCCGGCCCGACGTGCCCGGAGGGCGAGAAGGACCCCGATCGCGCCGACGCGATCTACATCACGCACGGCCACGGGGACCACTCGAGCGACGCCGTGGCCCTCCACGAGAAGCTCGGCTGCAAGGTGCTCGGCATGGTCGAGCTCGTCGAGCAGCTGCGCGAGAAGGGGCTCGGCGACGACGGCATCGCGTTCAACAAGGGCGGCACCGTCGAGGTCGACGGCGTCCGCTTCACGATGACGAACGCCTTTCACTCCTCGACGAACGACCTCGTCGGCAGCCGCTACGCAGGTGAGCCCACGGGCGTCGTGATCCGCGAGGGCGACCTCTCGATCTACTTCGCGGGCGACACCTGCGTCTTCGGCGACATGCAGCTGATCGCGCGGCTCTACAAGCCGACGGTCGCGGTGCTGCCGATCGGCGACCACTTCACGATGGGGCCCGAGGAGGCGGCGCTCGCGCTCGAGCTGCTCGGCAACCCGAGGTGCGTCCCGTGCCACTGGGGCACCTTCCCGCTCCTCACGGGGACGCCGGACAAGCTCGCAGAGCTGACGAGCGCCACCGTCGAGAAGCTCGAGCCGGGGGACAGCGTCTCGCTGTGAGAGAGCGGTGGTTCGGGGCGACCGGTCGCCGCGTGCCGGAGATCGCGCTCGAGGGAGAGCTCGACCTCGGCGACGCGCTCGTCCTCGACGCGCCCGACGACGCAGCGCTGCGCGACGCGCACGCGCAGGGACGGCCGGTCGTCGTGCGCGCGCACTCGCCGCAGGAGGTGAAGGCCGCGCTCGCACGGCCGGAGGTCGCGGCGGCGCTCGTCGACGACCCGGGGCTCCTCGACCTCGACCTGACGGAGCTCACCTATGGGTGAGATCGTCGCCACCTACTCGATCGCCGCCTGCGACCTCGAGGCGGGGCAATGGGGCGTCGCGACGCAGTCGAAGTTCCTCGCGGTCGGGTCGGTGGTCCCGTGGGCCGAGCCTGGTGTCGGCGCGGTCGCGACGCAGGCGTACGCGAACCCGCGCTACGGCCCCGAGGGGCTCGCGCTCCTTCGCGACGGGCTCTCTGCCGACGAGGTGGTCGCGCACCTGACCGGCGCCGACGACGGACGAGACCACCGCCAGCTCGGCGTCGTCGACGCGCGCGGCGGGAGCGCGTCGTTCACGGGCTCGGAGTGCATGGACTGGGCCGGCGGCCTCACCGGCCCCGGCTTCGCCGCGCAGGGGAACATCCTCGTCGGCGAGGAGACCGTGGCCGCACTCGCGACGACGTTCACTGCGACGCACGGCCGGCCCCTCGCCGAGCGGCTGATCGAGTGCCTCGCCGCGGCGCAGGCGGCCGGCGGCGACCGGCGCGGCCAGCAGTCGGCGGCGCTCCTCGTCGTCGAGCGCGACGGCGGCTACGCGGGTCTCTCCGACGTCCTCGTCGACCTGCGCGTCGACGACCACGCGCACCCGATCCAGGAGCTCCTTCGCCTCTACGAGATCCACGACCTGCTGTTCGGGAAGACGACGGAGTGGATCGACGTCGACGAAGCGCTCCGCGGCGAGATGCTCGAGAAGCTGAGGAGCCTCGGCTACGACGGCGACCTCGAGCACGCGCTCGCCGCATGGGCGGGGACGGAGAACCTCGAAGAGCGGATCGACGGCGTCGACAGGGTGGACGCGGTCGTCCTCCGGGAGCTGCGGCAGGCATGAGCAAGGGGTACGAGATCCTCTCGCTCGACGACCTCGAGCCGCTCCCCGGGAATCCGACGGGCGGCGGGCTTCTGCTCCCGCTCCGCCACACGCTCGGTCTCCGCGCCTTCGGCGCGAACGCCTGGACGGCGGAGCTCGGCCGGCACATCGTGCCGCCGCACGAGGAGGAGAGCGGCGACGAGGAGCTCTACGTCGTCGTCCGCGGGCGCGCGCGGTTCACCGTCGACGGCAACGCATTCGACGCGCCTGAGGGCACGCTCGTCCACGTGACGGCCGGGGAGCACCGGGAGGCGATCGCGGAGGAGGAGGGGACGATCGTGCTCGCGGTCGGCGCGACGCCGGGCCGGCCGTTCGAGCGCCGCGGCTGGGACGACGTCGTCGTCGCGTTCGCGCACGGTGCCGCGGGGCGCGTCGCCGAAGGACGGACGGTCATGCACGACCTGCCCGACGGCGAGGCGTCGTGGGTGAAGCCGTACAACCTCGCCTGCTACGAGGCGCGGTTCGGCGACCGCGACCGGGCGCGCGCGCACCTCGACGAGGCGATCGCGCGCTCGGACGACGCGCGGGAGTACGCCGCTCACGACAGCGACCTGGACTCGATCCGCGAATGAAGCGCGCACACGTCGACGAGCTCGACCGCGTCGAGATGGACGACGGGTTCGTGTGGCGGCCGATCCGCCGTCGCTTCGACATCCGCGCCTTCGGCGTCAACGCCTACTCGCCGCGCGAAGCGGGTGCGCAGGTCGTCGAGGAGCACACCGAACGGCAGCTCGAGCACGAGGAGATCTATCTCGTGCTCCGCGGGCGCGCGCGCTTCACGGTCGACGGCGACGAGCACGAGCTCGGCCCCGGTCAGCTCGTCTTCATCCGCGACCCGCAGCTGCGCCGCGGTGCGGTGGGTCTGACCGACGACACGATCGTCCTCGCGCTCGGCGGGAAGCCGGGCGCGGCGTACGTCCCCTCGGCGTGGGAGCCGATGTTCTACGCGGTGCCGCTGATGCGCGAGGAGCGCTGGGACGAGGCGATCCGCATCCACGAGGAGGCGCTCGAGGAGCAGCCCGACCATCCGGCGCTCCTCTACAACCTCGCGTGCCTCGAGGCGCGCGGCGGACGCCGCCTCGACGCGCTGCTGCACCTGAAGCGCGCTGCCGAGCTCGAGCCGACGTGGGCCGAGCACGCGGCGAAGGACAGCGACTTCGCGTCGATCAGGTCGGAGCCGGGTTTCCCGGCGTAGCGCTACTCGTCGCCGGCCGAGAAGTCGAAGCCGTGCCAGTGGTGCGCGAGCGGGAGGCCCGCGAACGCCACGACGACGCCCACGGCGACGGCTGCCAGCACGAGGACGTACCGGCGGTCGGGCCGGACGGCGCGCGGCAGCTTCGGCAGGTGGGCGAGGAAGTGGATCCCTAAGGTCCAGCCCCAGACGACGAAGCTTGCCTTGTGCAGGCCGAGCAGAAGCCCGCCGTGCCCGACCCACGCCGCGCCGATCCCGCTCGCGAACATCACCACGGTCGACACGACGAGGAGCGGCCCGACGAGGAGCCGCAGGAACGGGTGCGGCGGCCCGCGCCGCACGTAGTCCTCGACCCCGCGGTAGTAGCTCACCATGCGCCAGCCCGTGCTCCCGATCTTGAGCAGCACGGGCGGGACGAGCAGCAGCCCGATGAAGACGTGGGGCGTCAGGAACCGGCCGACGCCGCCGACGAGTGTCAGGCCCTCGGCGATCAGGAGCACCGTGAGCACGACGGCGGCTGCCGCGGTCAACCTCGCGTTGGCGTCACTTCCCCGCACCTGTGGAGAGTTCCGCAGCGCTATGAGAGATCGCTGAAGCTGTCGCCCGGGAGGCGTGCGCCGGCCGCGAGCGTACGGAGCGCGGGGACGGGATCGGCCTCGGGCCGCGCGACGAGCAGCACGGCGCCGAAGTCGTCGCCGCCCGTCAGCGCGTCGACGAGAAGCTGCAGCCCGACCGCGAGCGCGAACGCCTTGTGCGCCTGCTCGCCCCCGAACGGCACGAGCTCCTCCGGCGTCGCGTGGCCCGCGAGCACCGCGCCCCACGTGACGGCGCCCATCGAGACGTCGGCGACGACGGGACGGCCGTCCGACGACGGGATTGCGAGCGCCAGCGGAGTCGTGCCGGCGAGCGGCTCGCCGCCGTCCGGCGGCGCGAGGCGGCGCGGCGAGGTCGCCGTCAGGAGCGCGGCGAGCCCGCCGGCGGCGAGGCGCCTTGTCCAGTAGCCGAGCGCGCCGGTCGGGAACGTCCGCTCGCAGACGACGAGCCGCGCGCGCTCCGGCGGTCGCTCGAGCTGCGCGTCGACCGCGGCGGCGAGCGTGAGGTAGCCGAGCGCGCCGTTCCCGTCCCACCGCTCGTACGCCGGCTCCTGCACGACGCGCCGGGGGCGCGCGTCGGCGTCGATCGCGTCCCAGCTCTCGAGCCACGCGATGCGCGAGAGCCCGTGCGCGAGCGACCCTCGCGCCTCCGCGTCGAGGAAATGCGCGGCGAGCGTCTCGACGTCCTCCGGCCGGAACCCGAGCGCCGCGAGCCGCGGCCGTGCCTCGTCAGCGCGCAAAGTCGACGACCGGCCACCCGCGCTCGCGCGCGATCCGGCGCAGCTTGTTGTCGGGGTTCGCGGCGACCGGATGCCCGACGGCCTCGAGGAACGGAATGTCGCTGTGGGAGTCGGAGTACGCCGTCGACGCCGCGAGGTCGATCCCCTCGTCGGCGGCGAGCTCGCGCAGCGCGTCCGCCTTGCCGGCGCCGTGCGCGGCGCGGAGGGAGCGGCCCGTGTAGCGGCCGTCGACGATCTCGCACGTCGACCCGATCGCGCCGTCGAACCCGAGGTCGTCGGCGATGTGCTCGACGATCTCCTGGAGCGTCGCCGAGACGATGTAGACGCGCTCGCCCCGCTCGCGGTGCCGACGGACGAGGTGGAGCGGCTCGTCGTAGACGAGCGGACGCAGGACGGGCTCCATCGCGTCGCCGACGAGCCGGCGCATCTCCTCGACCGAGAAGCCGTCGAGGATCTTCATCCCGTCCTCCGCGGCCGCCCGCACGGTCTCGGCGCTCGCGCCGCGCGCGACGAACAGCACTTGCCAGAGCGCCGACTTCACGAGGCCCCAGCGAGAGATCAGCCCGGCGCGGCGGAACGAGCCGGCGAGCGCGAGGACGGACGACCGCTTGATCACGGTGCGGTCGAGATCGAAGAACGCCGCGCTACGAGACAAGCGGCAACGTGCGCGTGAACCCGCCGGCGCGGCTCGCGTCGACCGCCTCCGCGATCGCGGCGATCTCGGGCGTGACGTACGGCCGTCCCTCGTCGCACGCCTCGCGGAGCGCAAGGTCGAGCGGCACGTGACCGAGAAGCGGCACGCCGAGCTCCGCCGCAAGCCGCTCGCCGCCGCCCGAGCCGAAGATCTCCGACGTCATGTTCTCGACCACGCCGACGATACGCATGCCCGTCTTCTGCGCCATGATCGCGGCGCGTGCGGCGACCTCCTGCGCAAGCGGCTGGGGCGTCGTCACGATCACGCACTCCGCGCGCGGCAGCAGCTGTCCCAGCGAGATCGAGACGTCGCCGGTGCCGGGCGGCATGTCGACGACGAGGACGTCGAGGTCGCCCCAGTGCACGTCCTGCAGGAACTGCTCGAGCGCGCGGTGCAGCATCGGCCCGCGCCACATCACCGGTTGGTTGTCGTCGAGGAAGAACCCGATCGACATCAGACGCATGTCGTGCGCCACCGGCGGGACGATCATCTTGTCGACGACGACGGGCTTCTGGTCGATCCCGAGCATGTGCGGGATCGAGTGGCCGTAGATGTCGGCGTCGATGATGCCGACCTCCTTGCCCGTCGCGGCAAGCGCTGCGGCGAGGTTGACGGTGAGCGACGACTTGCCGACGCCGCCCTTTCCGGACGCGACGGCGATCACGCGCGTCTTCGGCGAAAGCTGGATCCCGCGCCGCTCCACGTCCCCGCGCAGGCGCGTCGTCAGCGCTGCGCGCTCGTCGGGGCTCATGACGTCGAACTGCAGGTCGACGGTGCCGACTCCGGGGAGCGTCGCGACGTGCTCGCGCACCTGGTCCTCGAACGAGTTGCGGAGCGGGCAGCCGGCGACCGTGAGCGCGATCGTGACGGTGACGTGACCGCCGTCGATCTCGACGCCGCGGACCATCCCGAGCTCGGTGACCGGGCGGCGCAGCTCCGGGTCGATGACCTTCGCGAGCGCCTCGAGGACCTGCTCCTGCGTCGCCATGCCGTGAGGGTATCTAGCCCTGCGCCGCGGCCGCGTTCGCGAACGCCCGGAGCTTCGGGTCGGCCGGCGCGGGCTGACCGAGGCGCTCCTTGACGTACAGCGCGTTCTCGATCGCGTATCCCTCCCAGTCGTTGTTGAAGTACGCCCACACGTCGACCTCCCGCGACCACAGCGCGAAGCGCTCGACCCACGCGTCGAGCTCCGCATGCGAGTAGTTGCCGTTCGCGCCGTGCGTGCCGCCGTGGAAGCGCACGAATGCGAAGTCGGCCGTCAGCTCGTGCGCCTGGAAGTCGTTGACCTGCGGGCGGTCGCCGATCACGAGCGCAACGCGATGCTCGCGCAGCAGCGTGTACGTCTCGTCCTGGAACCACGACGGGTGCCGGAACTCGAACGCGTGCCGGTACCCGTCGTTCTGGACGTACTCGAGGACGTTCGCGAGCCGGTCGAGGTCGACCGCGAAGGTCGGCGGGAGCTGCCACAGGATCGGCCCGAGCTTCGGCGAGCGGAGCAGCGGCCGGATGCGCTCGTAGAGGAGCGGCAGGTGCTCCGGCGTCTCCATGAGCCGCTTGATGTGCGTGACGTACCGGCTGACCTTGACGGCGAACGCGAATCCCGGCGGCGACTCGAGCACCCATCGCTGCACGATGTGCTCCTTCGGCAGCCGGTAGAACGTCATGTTGATCTCGACCGTGTCGAAATGCTTCGCGTAGAAGCGCAGCCAGTTGCGCGGCGCGCAGCGCGACGGGTAGAAGACATCGTTCCGCCAGTGGGCGTAGTTCCAGCCCGAGCAGCCGATCCTTACCGGCCGAGCGCTTCCGCGAGGTTGCGACACAGTTCGGCGTTCCCCGCGGCGGCGACCCGCGAACGTCCCTCGAGGTCGAGCGGCGCGCGGCCGAAGGGCGGGTCGTCGGGAAGGTCGATCGAAAGCCCCTGCTCGCGGACGAGGAGCTGAGCCGCGGCGATGTCCACCGAGCGCGCCGCCTTCAGCGATACGACACCGTCGAGACGTCCGGCCGCGAGATGGCAGAGCGTGATCGCGAGCGAGCCCATGATCCGCAGCCGGTGCGCCGTCCCGGCGAACCGCTGCGCGTTCTCGGTCACGTACTCGAGCGTCGTCGCCTCGAAGCTGAGGATCTCGATGCGGTCCTTCGGCTTCTCCAAGAGCGGCTCGCCGTTCAGGAACGCGCCGCCGCCGCGCGTCGCCGTCCACTCCTCGCGGGTGCCGAAGTCGAACACGTAGCCGAAGACGACGTCGTCCATCGTTTCGCCTTCGGCCACCGCGATCGAGATGGAGAAGAACGGGATGCCGCGCTTCGCGTTCAGCGAGCCGTCGATCGGGTCGACGACGATCGTGAACGGCCCGTCGCCGTGGATCCCGACCTCTTCGCTCACGATCCTGTTGCCGTCGAAGTGCGGCAGGATCGCGCGCTCGGCGGCGGCGTCGACCGCCGTCGTCTCGTCGCCGCCTTCGCCGTCGCCGACGACCGGCTCGCGCTCGGCGCGCGTCGGTAGCTCCGCGAGGACGCGCGCGACGTCGTCGCGTGCGGCGCGGCACGTCGTCAGCCAGTCGGATGAAAGAGGAGACCCGATGTCAGCTTGGGGTAGAAGAACGTGGACTTCTGCGGCATCACCTCGCCGGCGTCGGCGAACCGCGCGACCTGCTCCACCGTGACCGGCTCGAGCAGGAAGGCGGCCGCTGCGTCCCCGCGGTCGACGGCGGCGATCGCCTCGTCCGCGTACGCGGTGTACGAGACGCCCTCCGGCGCGAGCGACTCCACGACCCGCGGCCCGAAGTCGTCGTCCGTCGCGACGCGGACGTAGCGGCCTTCGCGGTAGAGCGTCACGCCGCCGTTCGGCGAGGCGATCTCGTCGCCCGGGACGTCGCCGACGCGCTCGACGAGGCGGTGCGTCGGGAAGATCTCGAGCCCGGGCGCCCGCGAGGAGACGAGGACGGCGAACGTATGCGTCGCCGCAGGGTTCTCCTCGCGGTAGGCGACCGCGGTCTCGTAGCGATGGTGGCCGTCCGCGATCAGGAGCGGCGTCGAGATCTCGAGCTCGGCGCCCTCCACGGGCCACATCCGCGTCCGGACGCCGCCCTCGGAGACGTCGAGGGCGGGCTCGCCGTCCGGCCGCTCGAGCACCGGCTCGGCGTCGTAGAGCAGGAAGATCGGCTCCAGCTGCGTGCGGGTGGCGCGAAGGAGCCGCAGGCGTCCCTCCTTGGGGCCCGCATGCGTGCGCTCGTGGGGAAGAACCTCGCCATCGGCATACGGCGTCACCGGAACGGACGCGGCGAACCCCTCACGCGTCCGCGCCACGCCGTCCGGCCCCGTGTAGTCCTGCGCCACCCACCAGTACCGCGGCGCCTCCTCGGCCAGCACGCCGTCGGCACGCCAGCGAGCGAGGTCGGCCGCCGCGTGCTCGGGCGACTCGGGCAGCGTCAGGTGGACGACGTTGTACGGGCTGCGCGCGAGGTACTCGAGGCGCTCGCTGTCCGAGATCACGTCGTACGGCGGGGCGACGAGCGCGTCGAGCGGCCCCGCCTCTTCCGCGTAGCGGAGAGCGGCGAATGGTCTGACACGCGGCACGGATGCAGACTAGACGCGTGATCCGCACACTCGCGCAGGCAACACGCTGGGTCGACAAGGTCGGCCTCGCGCTGCTCTTTCCGAAGGCGGACGTCGTCCTGCCGTCACTCTGGGAGCAGGTCTCGGGGCTCGGGCACACCGACTGGAACGCCGAGGAGATCAACTTCCTCTGGTGGGCGAAGGACGTGCTCGCGGACGAGGGGCGTGTCTGCGTCGGCAAGCACCTCGCGCGGTCGGCGGCGTGCATCGCGCCGCGCCTGCTCCCCACGCTCGTCGCAGCGAACAGTGAGCCGATGGACGACGACCCGGTCGTCGACGCGATCCGCACCGCGGGCCCCTTGACGGGGCCGCAGGTGCGCGAGCTGACGGGCCTCGCGAAGAAGGACGTCGACCGCTCGATCGCCCGGGCGCATCACGCGCTCGTCCTCACGAACGCGTTCCTCGTCGAGGAGGGCTCGACGTGGGGGACGCTCGCGCACGACCTGCTGGCGCGGAAGTGGAAGGTGCCGAAGCGGCTCGCGCCGCGCGCCGACGCACGCCGCGAGCTCGCCGGGCTCGTCCTGCAGCAGGCGGGCGAGCTCACCGCGGCCGACCTCGGCGGCGTCTTCGGGTGGCGTCGGAAGGAGGCGGACGCGATCCTGGCCGAGGTCGGCGACGGCCGGGACGCCGACGGCTTCACCATCTACGCTCCTCGCTGATGACGATCGCCGAGCTGACGGAGGACCGCGTCGTCGAGGGCGTGTACGCCGTCCGGATGAAGCGCAAGCTCCGCACGAAGTCCGGCGCCGCGTACCTCGCGCTCGAGCTGGTCGACGCGACGGGGCGGATCGAGGCGCGCGTCTGGAACGACGTCGAGCTGCTCGACGGCCGCTTCGACGAGGGCGACGCGGTGCGCGTCCTCGCGCGTGTCGAGAAGTTCCGCGACCGGCTGCAGCTCGACGTCCGGTCGCTCGAGGCGGCGGACGTCGACCCGCAGACGCTGACGCCGGCGATCCGGCGAGACCGCGACGAGCTCGCCGGGTTCCTCGAGTTCCTCGTCTCCGAGATCTCGCATCCCGGGCTGCGGACGACGGTCGAGGCGGTGCTCCGAGACCGCGAGCTCGCCGCGTACCCGGCGACGCCCGACGACCATCACTCGTACGCCGGCGGCCTGCTCGAGCACACGGTCGGGGTCGCGACGCTCTGCCGCGAGACGTCGCAGCTGCATCCACGACTGCGATCCGACCTCGTCCTCGCGGCTGCGCTCCTGCACGACGTCGGACGAACGCTGGAGCTCGGACGCGGCCCCTCGTTCGCGCCGACCGCCGAGGGCCGGCTGCTCGGGCACGTGCACCTCGGGCTGCGGCTGATCGAGGAGCGTGCCGACGGGTTGAGCTCCGCGCAGCTCGCCGAGCTCCTCCACTGCGTCGCCGCGCACCACGACGCGCGCGGCGCCAAGACGGCCGAGGCCGCCGTCGTCTACCACGCGAACCAGCTCGACGCGATCGCTGCGACTCGGCGCGTCGATTGACGCCGCTCCTGCTCGCGTTGGGCGCCTCGCTCGCGTGGGGGGTTGCCGACTTCGTCGGGCCGCTCGTGTCGCGCACCCTCGGCTCGCTGCCGGTCCTGTTCTGGGCGCAGATCGGCGGGGTGATCGCGTTGGTGCTCGTGCTCGCCGTCCGCGGCGAGGGGCCGACGGGCTGGGGCGTCCTGTACGCGATCGGCGCGTCCCTCGGTGGGATGCTCGGGCTCTTCGCGTACTACCGCGGGATGGTCACCGGCGCAATGAGCGTCGTCGCGCCGATCGCGGGCGTGTCGGCGGTGATTCCGGTGATCTTCGGCATCGCGACCGGCGACAGCCCGTCGCGAGCGCAGGTCGTCGGCGTCGCGTGCGCGCTCGCGGGCGTCGGCCTCGCGTCGATCGAGCACCAGGAGGGACGCCGGACGATCGCCGCCGGCGTCGGGCTCGCGCTGCTCGCCGCGTGCGGCTTCGGCTTCTACTTCCCGTGGATGCACGCCGCCGGCAAGGTCGACTTCTGGTGGGCGTCGCTCGTCTTCCGGACGACGGCGCTCGTCCTCGTCGCGTCGGTCGTCGCCGCACGGCGGCCGTCGGTGCGGATCGGCCGGAAGTGGGTCGCCGTCGCCGGCGCGTGCGGGATCGGCGACACGATCGGCAACGTGCTCTTCGCCGCGTCGTCCAAGAGCGGCCTCGTCTCGCTCACCGCCGTGCTCGCGTCGCTCTACCCGGTGGTGACGGTGCTGCTCGCGGCGAGCGTCCTGCACGAGCGTGTCGCGCGCATGCAGAAGGCGGGGATCGTGCTGACGCTCGCCGGCGTCGTGCTGATCAGCGTCTGACGCTCGCTGCGTACGATGGGCCGCATGCCGTACACGCTGAGGAACATCAAGGACGACATCGCAGACATCGGCAGCGCCTTCGGAGGCCCACCGGAGCTCGAGTTCCGAGCCGCGACGAAGCCGCTCGGGCTCGAGAAGTCCGCGCTCAGCTACCAGTCCGTCCCGGCGGGATACCGGTTCCCCTACGGCCACACGCACGAGACGCAGGAAGAGGTGTACGTCGTCGTTCGCGGGAGCGGGCGGATGAAGCTCGACGACGAGGTCGTCGAGCTGAGGGAGTGGGACGCCGTCCGCGTCCCGCCCGGCACGTGGCGCGGGTTCGAGGCGGGTCCCGACGGGCTGGAGATCCTCGTCCTCGGTGCGCCGAACCTCGGCGACGACCCTCGCGGCGACGTCGACGGCGAACGCGGCTGGTGGGGCTGAGCGGCGCCGCCCGCTCGGACGCGGCTCAGACGTTGAAGCGGATGTTCAGGACGTCGCCGTCCTCGACGACGTACGTCTTCCCTTCGAGGCGCTGCTTGCCCGCCTTCGCGACCTCGGCATGTGAGCCGAGCGTGACGAGGTCCCGCCAGTTGACGACCTCGCAGCGGATGAACCCGCGCGCGATGTCGGTGTGGATCGCGCCCGCCGCGTCGAGCGCAGTCTGCCCGCGCCGCAGGGTCCACGCGCGCGTGTCCTGCTCTCCCGCCGTGAAGAAGGTGACGAGGTCGAGCGCCTCGGCCAGCCGTCCGGCGATGTCGTCGAGCGCGGACTCGCTCGAGCCGCGGAACTCCGCCGCCTCCTCGTCCGACAGCTCGGCGAGCTCCGCCTCGAGCTGCAGGTCGATCCCGCCCGCTCCGTTCACGATCGCGATCAGCGGCTTGGTCGTCAGCGGCTCGAGCTCGCCCGGGATGTCGCCCGGGTAGTCGGCAAGCGCTCCGCCGGCGTCGACGTGCGCGAGGAGCCTCTTCAGCTCGTCCGCCTCGGCGCGCAGCTTCGGGTCGCCCGACTTCGCCTGCTTCTCGACGCGCTCGAGCCGCTTCTCGACGTGGTCACGGTCGGCGACGAGCAGCTCAAGCCGGAACTCCTCGACGTCCTCGGC
>DATDNT010000124.1:0-5129 GCA_036518135.1 Gaiellaceae bacterium
CGCGACCTGCGCCATGAAGGTCGTCGCCGAGGTGGACGTCGACCTCGGGCTGTCGCGGATCGTCTGGATCGGCGCGGCGCAGGACATCGGCAAGGCCGTGAACCCGCAGCAGGTCGAGGGGCAGATCGAGGGCGGCACAGCACAGGGTCTCGGGCTCGCGCTGATGGAGGAGATCCAGACCCGCGACGGGCTGATCACGAACGCGAGCTTCACGGACTACCTGATCCCGACCGCGCTCGACATGCCGCCCGTCGAGTCGGTGCTGATCGAGGATCCCGAGCCCGACGCGCCCTACGGCGTCAAGGGCGTCGGCGAGCCGCCGACGGTCGTGTCGTCCGCTGCCGTCGCGTCGGCGCTGCGCGCCGCGACCGGGCGCGAGCTCGCACGCATCCCGGTTCGCCCGGACGACATCTGCTTGTAGCTACGACGCGCGGAGCGTCTTGATGTAGGCGACGAGCGCGCGCACCTGCGCGTCGGAGAGGATGCCGCCCCAGTGCGGCATCGACACGATCGGCGCGCGGCCGATCACGCTGCCGCTCCTGATCACGGCGGCGATCTTCGCGTACGTGTTGAACTCCTTGTGAAAGTCTCGTCCCGAGAGCGGCGGGATCGACTTGTCCGGCGACTGCGGGTTCGGCACGCCGCCGAGGCCGTTCGGGCCGTGGCAGTTGATGCAGCCGTAGCGCACGTAGAGCTCCGAGCCCTCGACGACCGGCCCCTGGTCTTTCTGCACCGGGATCGGCGTCGCGCCCTCCACTGCCGGGAGCCCGGCGTGGAGGTAGGCGATCAGCGCCGTCACCTGGCGCCGCGAGATCACCTGACCCCAGACGGGCATGTAGGGCTTCTTCGGGTTCGCGGACTCGCCGAGCCCGTGGTCGATGATCGTCCGGAGCGCCGACGCGGTCATCGCCCGCCCGACGATCTTCAGCGGCGGCACCGCCGGGCTGACGCCGCCCTGGCCGTTCAGGCCGTGACAGGCCGAGCACGCGAACTGGTTGAAGTCGTGCGCACCCTCGGCCACGAGCGGCGGGACGTGGCGCGCGCCTCCTGCCGTCGCGGCCGCAACGAGCGCAGCGGCGGCGACGACGACGGCGAGGCGCAGCATGCGCCGACGCTACGCCCTGTTGCGGTCACAAGGGAAGGGTGGAAAGTACGGTATCGAGGTCGCCGTAGACGATGAACCGTTCGATCCCGGCCGCGGCCAGCGAGGCGTAGTCGACGGGGCCGTCGACCGTGAACGACGCCGTCTTCTCGATCACGTCGTAGTCGCGCCCGACCTCGTCGCAGTGGCGGCGGAGCACGTCGAGCTTGTGGCGGTAGAACGCGGGGTCGAACGAGTCCGTGAGATTGCACGCGTCTGCGTACCGCGCCACGAGCCGGAGCAGCACCTTCTCGCCGGCGCCGCCGACGAGGACCGGCCGGCCCGGCCGCCGCTCGCGCAGCGCGACGAGCGTCTGTTCGAGGTGCCGCAGCCGTTCCGCGGTGGACGGGTAGGAGGCGCCGTACCCGAAGTCCCGCCACTCGCGGTCGTCCCAGCCGGCGCCGACGCCGACGATCACGCGGCCGCCGCTCGCGGCGTCGACCGTCGACGCCATCTGCGCAAGTAGGCCCGCGTTGCGATAGAGCGCGCAGGTGACGATCTGCCCGAGCTGCACGCGCTTCGTCTCGCGCGCCAGCGCGGCGAGCGTCGTCCAGCACTCGAGCACGCGGTCGGGATCGCCCGCGCGCGTCTGCAGGTGGTCGTACAGCCAGACCGAGTCGAAGCCGGCGTCCTCGGCGCGCTGCGCGAGGCGCACCGCCGTCTCGAAGTCGCGGCCGTCGAGATCCTCCCGCCACCCCTGCGGGACGACGTAGCCGAACCGCATGGTCAGGCGACGAGCGTGCCGGGCTCGACGTCCCCGTCGGGGCGCACGAGCTTCGGCCCGCCGTGCGAGCGCGCGGCGAGCAGGATCGCCTGGTCGTCGTCGAGCGAGACGACGACGAGCGTGCCGTCGAGCTCGTCCTTCGCGTAGTCGCCGGGCTCCATCTGCGCCTCGCGGGTGCCGCGCCCGCCGAGGTCGACCGTCACGAGGTAGGACGGCGCGCGGGAGCCGGGATGGTCGTTGACGGCGACGATGCGTCCGGCGAGGAGCTCCACGCCTCGGACGCTAACGCACCGTCCTCCGAAGGAGGTGCGGTTGCAGGCTCGCGGCGGACGACGAGCGCCACGGCGAAGATGACGATCACGGCGCCGACGAGCAGTCGCCAGGTCAGGTGCTCGCCGCGGAACAGGACGCCGAGCGTGATCGCGACGACCGGGTTGACGTACGCGTACGTCGACACCATTCCGAGCGGCGCGTTCGCGAGCAGCCACACATACGCCGTGTAGCCGACGACCGAGCCGAAGATGACGAGGTACACCCACGCGACGATCGACGACGGCGCGGGCGACACGCCGTCGTGCACGCCCTGGACGATCCCCAGCGGGAGCATCACGAACCCGCCGGCGAGCATCTCGAGCGACGTCGCCGCGAACGGGTCCGCCGGCATCTCGACGCGCGCCGACAGGAACGAGCCGGTTGCCCACATCACGGCGGAGCAGAAGCAGAGCGCGACGCCCCACCACCTCGCGCCGCCCGAAGGCTGCGCCAGCACCGCAACGCCCGCAAACCCGACGCCGACGCCCGCGAGGACCTGCCACGGCAGGCGCTCGCGCGTCAGCCGCAGCACCGCGACCCACAGCGGCACGGACGCGATGATCAGCGAGGCGAGCCCCGTCGGCACGTTCTTCTCCGCGAAGAAGAGGATCGAGTTCGCGCCGGGAAGCAGGCAGCCGATCGCGATGCACGCGAGCACCGCGCGCCGCGACGCGCGCAGCGTCCCGCGGCGGACGAAGATGACGATCGCGGCCATGATCGACCCGGACGCGATGAACCGCGTCGACGCGGCGAAGAGCGGCGGGATCGTGTGGCCGGCGTAGTAGATGCCGAGGTACGTGGACCCCCAGATCACGTAGACCGTGACGAGCGCGGTCCAGACGCGTGCCCCGTGTCCCATGGATCATCGAACGAGCGACAGGGCCGCGCCGATTCCCAGCAGCGCGATCCCGGCGGCACGCACCGGCGACACGGAGATCTGGTCGACTCCGAAGAGGCCGAACTGGTCGATCAACGCGCCCATCACGAGCTGCCCCGCGATCAGGATCCCGATCACCGCGGTGGCGCCGATCCGCGGCTGCGCGAACGTGATCGCGGTGACGACGGTGAATCCCATCAGCCCGCCGATCCACATCCACGCCGGCGTGCGGAACACGTGGTGGAGGCCGCCGATCCCGCTCCTCGCGACCACGAGGACGACGAACGCGAGCGCGAGCTGGATCGCCGTCGAGAACACGAGCGCCTCGAGGACGCCGACGCGTCCGCCGAAGCGCCCCATCACGGCGACCTGCACCGAGCCCGCGAGCCCCGCCAGGATCGCGAGCGCCACCGCGAGCCCGCTCAAGTAGTGTCCTCGTCCATGATCAGAGCGCTCGTACTCTACGACGGCGAGCCGGATGCCCAGCGCTACGCCGAGCACGTCGAGGTCTCGAAGCGCGTGCCGGCAGATGCCTTCCGGCACGGCAAGATCTTCGGCGCGCCGATGGGCGAGCCGAAGCACGCGTACTACGCCGAGTTCGAATGGAACGACCGCGCGTCGTTCGACGCCGCGATGACGTCGCCCGAGTGGCCGGCCTCGGGGAAGGACGCGTTCGCGATGGGCATCCCGTTCAGCGTCGAGTTCGCCGAGATCGGCTAGAAGCTCGGCGTTCGCTTCTCGCGCACGGCCGCGACGCCCTCGTGGACGTCGGGGCCGGTCATGTCGAGGAATTCGAGCGCGAGCGACGCGTCGAATGCCGGCCCTGCGAGTCGCAGCCAGTTGTTGAGCGCGAGCTTCGTGTGCCGGACCGCGGGCTGTGCGCCCTCGGCGAGCCGGACGGCGATCGCGAGCGCGCGCTCCTCGAGCTCGTCCGCCGGCACGCAGAGCGAGACCAGGCCGATCCGCTCGGCCTCGACGCCGTCGACGGGCTCGCAGAGGAGCAGGTGGTACTTCGCCTTCGCAAGCCCGCACAGGAGCGGCCAGACGATCACCGCGTGGTCGCCTGCCGCGACGCCGAGCTTCGTGTGGCCGTCGACGATGCGCGCGTCCGGCGTCGCGATCGAGATGTCTGCCAGCAGCCCGACCGCGAGCCCTGCGCCGACCGCCGGCCCCGTCATGGCCGAGACGATCGGCTTCGGGCAGTTGACGACGTTGTAGACGAGGTCGCGCGCCTCGTGGAAGACGCGAAGCCGCGTTGCCTGGTCGGAGGCGATGTCGAGCACGAGGTCGAGGTCGCCGCCGGAGGAGAACGCGCCGTCGGCGCCGCGGACGAGGACGACGTGCGTCGCGTCGTCGTGCGCGACCGTGTTCCAGATCTCCGCGAGCTCGCGGTGCATCGTGCCGCTGACCGCGTTGAGCCGGCCGGGCGCGCGCAGCGTCAGGCGCAGCACGTGCTCCGCCGGGCGGTCGAGCTCGAGCGACGGGAACGCCTCGTAGCCGCGCATCGGCACGACTCTAGGTGATCTCCCCGATGCTCCCCCTCTCCGCGCATGCCACCGTCGGGCGGAGCGTCCTGAAACGGAGGTGGAGCATGGACCTCAAGACCCTGCTCACGGAGGCGCGCGAATCGGTCGGCGCGCACCACGAGTACGGCGACCCGTACGAGCGGAACGGCGTCACGGTCATTCCCGTCTCGTCGGTTCGCGGCGGCGGCGGCGGCGGCCTCGATCACGATGCGAACGGCGGCGGCGGCTTCGGCGTGATGGCCCGGCCGGCCGGCGCGTGGGTGATCCGCGGCGACCACGTCACGTGGAAGCCCGCGTTCGACCCGGTTCGCGTCGCCGTCGGCGCCGAGCTGGTCGCATTGCTCGCGCTCGGCAGGCGCGCGAAGGCGCGCCGCGGGCGGCGCCGCGCGCGCCGCGCGCAGGCCGTCGCGCTCGCCGCGCTGCTGCGGCGGCGCAAGCGCGAGCGGCGTCGGCTGCCGTTCCGGTAGCCGACGGACGCCCCCGTTATGGTTGGCCGCGATGTCCGTAGTCGAGGTCAGCCGTGACGGGGGCGTGCTCACGATCACGCTC
>DATDNT010000125.1:0-11915 GCA_036518135.1 Gaiellaceae bacterium
CGTTCACAGAGCGCAGCGACCGGTGCTGGTACGACGAGGAGAGCCGGTGGCCGGGAGGCGCGAAGCGCTACACGCTCTGCTTCGACCACGGCAAGCTCGCGTCGAAGACCGTCGATTAGTGCGGGCGGAGGGACTCGAACCCCCAAGGACCGAAGCCCACCAGGACCTAAACCTGGCGCGTGTACCAGTTCCGCCACGCCCGCAGGGCCGTGGACAGCGTAACGCCGCCCACGGCCCGCGGCCGAGTGCCTAGCTGAGGTTCTTCTGCTTCGCGATCGCGCCGGCAAGCAGGTCGGCGGTCATGCCCATGTGCTCGTACGCGCCGTGCTGCAGCGCGGCCGCCTGCGCGTAGTTGCCGGCGGCGTACGCGTCGAGCTGACCCTTCAGCTGCAGGACGTGCGCCGTCAGGTCGTTGACGAGCGCCTGCTTCGACAGTCCCGTCGCCTTCGCGAAGAACGCGGCCTGGACGTGGATGTAGGTCATCAGGTTCGCGACGGCCCTCTTCTGGGCCGCTGCGTCGTGCTTCGCCGTCGCCACGGTGTACGCGACGAAGTAGCGGATGTGCGCGCGCCACAGGTTCTTGCCGTTCAGGAACTGGTTGCCGGCGGCGGCGCCGTACACCGACGCGATCGCCTTGGAGATCGCGACGGAGTTGCGGTCGAGCTGCTTCGCGAGCGCGGGGAAGCTCTTCGAGCCGCTGACGCCCGCATCGGTCGCCTCGACGGCGAGCACCGCGTGCTCGCCGAGCAGCCGGTTGAGCGTCACGCGCAGCTCGACCGCCTTCGTCGTCCTCGTCGTGGAGCTCATGTGCATCGACGAGCCCGACGAGCCGTGCCCTCGCACGGCGCCCGACGCGGCGGCGGCGAGCGCGAGCGCGAGGATCGCGAGCATGGCGATCGTTGTCTTGACGTCCTTCACGATGGAACCTCCTGCGGTCGTTGACGCGGCTGATTCGCCGCGCCCGCGCATTCGGTTCGATCAGGTCGTCGCGCTCGTGAACGGCGTCGTCGTCGGCTTCGCGACGCCGCCGGCACGCTCGACGGTCGCCGCGACGACCGCGCCGCGCGGCACGGGCACGGTCAGCTGCACGACGGTCGTTCGGGCGCCGCCCGCGAACGTCCCCGCCGGCAACGGCGCGCCGCCGCCGATCACCCACGCCTCGTACGTCTTCCCGTGCGGCGCATGACCGAGCCCGCGCACCACGATCACGCCGCGACCGGTGGAGTCGACGCCCACGACGCCGTTCGCGCCCTTCAACCGGTGCGTCACCGTCGCGGGATCGCCGAGGATCGCGACCGCCCGCGCCGAGGCGTCGCGCTGCGCACGCGTGTCGGACAACGAGTGAGAGAGCGACACCGCCCACACCACGGCGGCTGCCGCGACACACGCGGCCGCCGCCGCGACCGACGTCGACGCCCATGCGCGCCGCCGCGGCAGCGCGACGACGTTGTCGGTACGCGCCGCGTGAAGAACGCGCTCGCGCAGCTCCGGCGACGGCGGGGGCGCGTCGACCGCGTACGCGAGCGCCGTCGCCGCAGGCGCGAGCGACGCGAGCTCGTCGCGGCAGCGCTCGCACTGCGCGAGGTGTGTCTCGTACCGCTCGCGCTCCTCGCCGGCGAGCGCGTCGAGCGCGTAGGCCGCGGTCAGGTCGTGGACGGCCACGACACCTCCCTCCCCGGCTCCTGCAGCAGCTCGCGCAGCCGCGCGAGGCCGCCGAACATCCGGCTCTTGATCGTTCCGAGCGGGAGGCCGAGCCGGTCTGCGAGCTCCGACTGCGTGAAGCCGCCGTAGTACGCGAGCTCGAGTGCCTCGCGCTGCGGATCGGGCAGCTGACGCAGCGCAGCGACGACGCGCTCGCGCTCGAGTCGTAGCATCGCGTCGTCCTCGGCGTCGGTCGGCCCTGCGGCTTCCACCTCCGGAAGCGGATCCGCGCGGCGGCGCTCCTCGCGCCTGACGACGTCGACTGCCCGCCGGTGCACGAGGGTCATGATCCACGCGACGGCGGAGCCGCGCTCCGGGACGAACCGCTCGGCGCCGCGCCACACGGCGAGGAACGCCTCCTGCACCGCGTCCTCCGCGAGCGCCGCGTCGCGGAGGACGCGCAGCGCGAGCCCGTAGGCGGTGCGGCCGTGGCGGTCGTAGAGCTCGGCGAGCGCCGTCTCCTGGCGCCGCGCGACGAGCGCGACGACCGCCTCGTCGGACAGATGGACGTGGTCACGGCTCACGGAGCGGATTCGTCGCGGGGCGCAGATCGGTTCGGACGGATGGCCCCGGTAGGAATCGAACCTACGCACGGAGCTTCGAAGGCTCCCGCTCTGTCCTCTGAGCTACGGGGCCGGGCCGTCAAAGCGTAGCGGCGCGTCCAGCCGGCAATCCGGCGCGGGCTCCTGTTAGCCTCGAACTGCAAGGGGGCACGACCGCCGAGACGTCAACGGCAGCTGCGGCTGCGCGAACGATCAGAGGAGGTCGAATGGGAGACGTGTTCGCACGCGGGAGCACCGTTCTCGACTACTGGCTCGTCCACGCCGAAGGGCTCGTCGTCGAGCCGATCGGAGCGCGGGTCGAGGAGGTCGTCGTCGCCGCGCGCGAGGGGCGTGCGGACCGGCTCGTCGTCCGCTCGCGGCTGACGCACAGGCGCCGGTCGATCGACGCGCGCGCGATCGCAGCCGTCGAGCCGGCGACCGGAAGACTGCTGCTCGAGCCCGAACAACGCCGCCGACGCGTCGACTCGGCAGCCGAGCGGATCAGGCCGCACGCGGCCCGCGCCGCTTCCGAGACCGCCCGGGCGTGCCGGGTCGCGGGAACGCACACCGCCGCCGGGCTGCGGTGGCTCGCTCCGCGCGTCGTCGCCGCGACCCGCACTGCGGCAGCGACGGCCGGGACGCTGATGGTCGCCGGTGCGATCCTCGCGGCGCGCGCCGCCGGCCACGCGGCGCGGTATCTCGACGGCGTCGCCGAGCGGCGGCGACGGCGCGCGACCTAGGGGTGGCAGAGGGGACTCGAACCCCCGACCACCGGGACCACAACCCGGGGCTCTACCAACTGAGCTACTGCCACCGTGCGGGCCTCATCGTAGCGGCGTCTCGTCCAGGCGCTCGCGCAGCTCGACGAGCGACTCGAACACGCACACCGCTCCGGCGTCTTCGAGCTCGTGCCTCGACCAGCCTCCGGTGATCACGCAGACGGTGTCGAGGCCCGCGTTGCGCGCTGCCTCCACGTCCCACCGCGAGTCGCCGACCATCACCGCTCCGTCGGGCGCGCCCGCTTTCTCGAGGGCCGCATGGATCACGTCCGGGTGCGGCTTCGTGCGCTCGACGTCGTCCGATGTCGTCCAGCCGTCGACGATGTCGCGCACGCCCAGCTCGTCGAGGAAGTGACCGAGGTCGTCCTCGTTCGACGACGACGCGAGGACGACGCGGTGCCCGCGACGCTTCAGCTCGGCACACAGGTCGTGCGCACCGTCGAGCGGCACGCACTCGTCGCGGAGCTTCCGGAACTCCTCCTTCGACGCGTCGCGCAGCTCGTCGCCGATGCGCCGCTCGGCGTCCTCGCCGGCGACCGCGGCGACGAACTGGTCGCCGCCCATGCCGATGTGGCGGTGCACCCGCCACATCGGCACGACGATGTCGTAGCGACGAAGCGCCCGGTACCACGCGAACGCGTGCTGGTAGTTCGCGTCGACAAGCGTCCCGTCGAGATCGAGCAGCGCAGCCTTGCTCAGCTCGAGCCTGCTTCGGTCTTCTCGCGCTGCTCGGCGTGCTTCCCCTCGCAGAACTCCTCGACCATCTTGTCGTTGAACGCCGGGATGTCGTCCGGCTTGCGGCTCGTGACGAGCCCTTCGTCGACGACGACCTCCTGGTCGACCCAGTTGCCGCCCGCATTGCGGATGTCCGTCTGGAGTGTCGGCCACGACGTGAGCTTCCGCCCCTTCACCACGCCGGCCTCGACGAGCACCCACGGCGCGTGGCAGATCGCGGCGACCGGCTTGCCGGCCTCGAAGAACTCGCGCACGAACGAGACGACGTTCTCGTCGCCGCGCAGCTGGTCCGGGTTGCCGACGCCGCCCGGGATCATCAGCGCGTCGTAGTCCGCCGCCTGCACCTCTTCGACCGCCTTGTCGACGTCGATCTCCTTCGCGAAGTCGAAGTGGTCGAACGCCTTGATCGTCCCCGGCTTCAGCGAGAGCAGCTCGACCTGCGCACCCGCGTCCTCGAGCGCCTGCCGCGGCTGCTCCAGCTCGACCCGCTCGACCATGTCGGCGGCGATGATCGCGACCTTCTTGCCCTGCAGCTTTCCGTCTGCCATCCGGCCTCCTTTTCCTGGAGGCATGGCCGTCGCGCGCGGTTCGGAAACTCGCCAAGGGGGCGCGGCCGGACGATCTCTCCGCAAGCCCGCTCGGGCTCGTCTTCATCCATCGAGCGCGAGCAGCTCAGCCCGCTGGTCGGCGAAGAAGCGCCTCGCCCAGAGAGCCACGTAGACGAGCCCCACGAGCACGGGCACCTCGATCAGCGGCCCGACGACGCCGGCGAGCGCTTCACCGGAGGTCGCGCCGAAGACGCCCACCGCGACGGCGATCGCCAGCTCGAAGTCGTTGGAGGCGACGGTGAAGCCCATGCTCGCGGTCTGTGGATACGGCAGCCCGATCACCTTCCCGATCAGGAAGCCGGCCATCCACATGACCCCGAAGTAGACGAGCAGCGGCACCGCGATCAGCGCCACGTTTCCCGGCTCGGCGGTGATCGCGTCGCCCTGGATCGCAAAGAGCAGCACGATCGTGAAGAGAAGGCCGTAGAGCGTCAGCGGGCTGATCCTCGGGACGAACGTCGTCTCGAACCATTCGCGCCCTCGGCGTCTCACGCCGACGCGCCGCGTCAGGAACCCGGCGGCGAGCGGGATCCCGAGGAAGATCAGCACCGTCCTCGCGACCTCCCAGATCCCGACCTCGAACCCCTGCGTGTCGAGACCGAGCCATCCCGGCAGGAGCGTCAAGTAGAAGTAGCCGAGCAGCGAGTACGCGGCGACCTGGAAGAGCGCGTTGAAGACGACGAGCACCGCAGCACGATCGCGGTCGCCTTTCGCGATGTCGTTCCAGATCAGGACCATCGCGATGCAGCGCGCGAGGCCGACGATGATCACGCCCGTGCGGTAGGCGGGATGGTGGGCCAGGAAGAGCCAGGCGAGCGCGAACATCAGCAGCGGCCCCACCACCCACGACAGGAAGAGCGAGATGCCGAAGAAGCGTCGGTTCGAGACAGCGTCGTGCTGGGCGTGCCCGAGCTCCTCGTAGCGCACCTTCGCGAGAACCGGATACATCATCAGCAGGAGCCCGAGTGCGATCGGCACGGAGACGGTGCCGACGCGGAGGTGGTCGAGACCGTCGTTCAGGCTCGGGATCAGTGTCCCGAGGACGAGCCCGGCCGCCATCGCGAGCGCGATCCAGAGCGGGAGGAATCGGTCGAGCGTGGAGAGCTTCGCGAGAACCGCACCGCGGTCGGGCGGAGGTGCGGATCGCCGGGGCTGCGGCGCTTTCAGCGTCTCAGCAGCAGACACGCCTATCCACCTCGACGGCCTCGTCCAGAAGCCCGGCCACGAGCTCGCGAAGCTCGGCGAGCCGCTCGCGGCTCGCCCGGTAGCACGTGCGCGTGCCCGAGTGCCTTCGCGAGGAGCGCCACACACGAACGATCGCTCCGGCCCGCTGCGGCGGCATCCGCGCGAACGCTGACCTGTCTACGCGTTCGCGAGACGCATGGCCGGGGTGGCGCCACGTGAAGAGACCGGCATGCGCCCGGAAGGATTCGAACCTCCGACCAACGGCTTAGAAGGCCGCCGCTCTTCCGCTGAGCTACGGGCGCTCAGTCGACAGGGTACGCCCTACCTGCGGACGCCGAAGTCGGTCGTGACGATCGTGACCGGGAGGCCGCGATACGTGCCCCCCGCGTCCTGCACGTGCACCGCCGCGACGCCGATCTCGCGCCAGCGCGCCGTGAGGATGTTCGCGCGGTGCTCCGGCGAGTTCATCCAGAGCTGCAGCGCCGCCTTCGGCGCGACGTCGGGCGACGACCAGAGGAGGTTCTCGCCCACCGACCAGTACCGGTACCCGTGCGCGCTGTACCAGCGGCCGATCCGCTTCCAGAAGGCTGTCCCGTCGTACGAGTTGTGCTCGAAGTAGCCGTCGGCGGCCATCTCGCGCGAGTGCTGCTCGGCCGCCTCGGTCAGCTGCGCGCTGAGCCGGAGCGCGGCGAGCCCGTGCTGTGCGCGGATCGTGTTCAGCTGCTGGAGGACGCCCTGCTCGAGCGCCGTCAGCGCGACGCGAGGCGCGGCCGGCGCCGGCGAGGCGGCCGGAGCGGCGAGCGCGGCGAGCGCGGCGAGCGCGAGGACGAGGACGATCGCGCGGCGTCTCACAGCACGATCATCGGCAGCCCTGCCTGCCTCCTTTACCCGTCGCCCGCCGTCACGAGCCCGCGCCGCGCGGCGAGCTGGTCGCGGACGATCACCTGCAGCGTCCCGGCCACCGGGATCGCGGCGAGGGCGCCGAGGATTCCCGCGAGCTCGGCGCCCACGAGCACCGCGACGAGGACCGCGAGCGGCGAGAGCTGGACCGTGCGGCCGTAGATCACCGGCTGCAGGAAGTGGTTCTCGAGCTGCTGGTAGACGACGAAGAACACGAGCACGACGATCCCCGCCGGCACCGAGTGCAGGAAGGCGACGACGCACACGATCACGCCCGCGACCGTCGCGCCGGCGAGCGGGATGAGATCCAGGAACGCGACGATCAGCCCGAGCGCCACCGCGTACGGCACGCCCATGATCAGCAGCACGACCGTGATCGACGCGCCGGCGATGACGCTGATCAGGATGTTGCCGGTGACGTAGCCGCCGACCGTGCGGTACACGTCGCGACCGACGCGGCGCCAGCGCGGCCGCGACTCCTCGGGGAACAGGCCGTACGCCCGCTCGACCCACTGGCGGCCCTCGAGCAGCATGAAGAAGGTCAGGAAGACGATCGTCACCGTCGCCGCGACGATGGTGATCACGCTCTTCGTGATGCTGACGGCCGCGCCGGAGAGGCCGAGCACTTTCGTCGCCCCGCCCTCCTTCACCGACTTCCGCACCTTCTCGACGATGTGGTACTTCGTCTCGAGGAAGCCGAGCCGACCGCGTCCGTGCGTCAGGTTGTGGACGTAGTCCGGCAGCGCCTGCACGAACCCGTTGACCTCGTCGACGAGCTTCGGCACGAACGTCGCGCCGACCGCGGCGATGACGACGAGGACGAGCAGGTACGTCAGGCCGATCGCGGCGCCGCGACCCAGGCGGCTCCGGCGCTCGATCGAGCCGACGAGCGGGTCGAGCGCGAGCGCGAGGAAGAGCGCGATCACGAGCCACGAGATGACGTGCCGCGCGACCCACAGCACCTCGAGCGAGATCGCGACGGCGAGCACGATCATCAGCACGCGGAACACCGTGCGTGCGCGCAGGTCGACCACGCGATCCGGCGGCATCGGTTGTCAGCTTCGCGACGTCGTCGGACGTTGTACCGTGGACGTCATGAGCCTTCGCACGAGCCCTGCCGTCGAGCACGCCGCGCTTCCGGGCGGTGGAAGCGTCATGGTGTGGGTCGGCGTCCCCGACGATCCGTACATCGAGGACAAGTCGCAGCTCACGACGGTCGACGTGCAGCTGCACGAGGGCTCGAGCGTGGTCGCGACCGTGTCGACGGTGCTCGACCCCGACCAGACGAGCGAAGGCCTGCAGCTCGCACGCGAGGTCAAGGCGGCGCTCGAGAGCGGCGAGATCGGCATGCGCGCCGAAGACCTCGAGCCGTTCGCCGACCGCCTCCGTTAGAGCAGGTCGCGGTCGATCCACTCGAGGGCGACGGCCAGCTGCCGACGCTGGACCTCGCGCACCGTCGGCGCGGTCTCCGGCGGCGGCAGCCCCGCGACGGCGGCCCAGACCCCGGCGATCATCGCCGCGTACGGCCCGCCGTCGCCGAGCACCTCCCACGGCCGCGGCCCACCCTCGCGCGCGAGGCTCGGCAGCCACGCGGCAACGTCGAGACGCGAATCGCCGATGCAGCACCAGTTCCAGTCGACGAGGAGCGCGCGTCCGCCGCGAAAGCACATGTTGTCGCTGCGGATGTCGAAATGGCACAGGTCGGCGCCGTCGCCGACGCTCGCGGCCGCGTCGAGCAGCACGGGCAGGGCGCGGTCGAGCCACGCCGCGTCGCGCAGGCCGAGCCCGAGAAACGGCTCCGGCGTCTCGCGGACGACGTCCCAGCGGCTCCAGAGCTCCGGGTGCGCGGCGCGAGCCGTCGACGTGCCTGGCGGCGGGTCGCTCGCGGCGAGCTCCTCGACAGCCGCGAGCACCGCCCGCACGCGCCCCTCGTCCCAGCGCACCGACCACTCGGCGTCGGAGAGGTCCTCGATCGCGAGCACCGGACGCTCACCGTCGTCGTCGAAGCCGACGAGCTGCGGCATGAACGACCCGCCGAGATGCGCGTACACCTCGTGCTCGCGTCGGATCCACTCCGCGAGGTTCTCGAGCGGTGACGACTTCACGAACACGCGCCTCCCGTCTGCGAGGGTGACGGCGAACCGGTCGGCGGTCGAGTAGCCGCCGGGGCGCGGCTCGTACCGGACGGGCGCGCTGCCGGTCGCCCGCTCGACGCGCTCGTCGAGCTCTCTCATCTCGTGCGCTCCATCGAGACAACGTAGAGCGAGACCGCGCGGACGTCACGCGCCGACAGCCGCACCGGCATCGCGCGCGTGAAGCTCTCGACGTCGCGCAGCCGGAGGTGCGACCTCCGCAGGTCGCCGCCGTCGGCGCCCGGCTTGTGACACGACGCGCAGTCGTGCACGAACACGGCGCGGCCGGAGCGGTGGGAGCCGCAGCCGGCGAGAACGAGTATCAGCGCGACGAGCGCAACACGCACTCAGCGAAGGATGCCGGTGTGGCCGAGCGAGTACCGGCCGGGCTGCGGCCACACACACAGGCCGTGGGGCCCCGCGCCGACGGGGATCCGAGCGAGCAGGCGGCCGTCCTTCGTCGAGATCGCGTACACGACGCCGCTGTAGCGGCCCGAGAGCCACAGCACCTTGCCGTCGGCCGAGACGCCGCCCATGTCCGGCGACCCGCCGCCCGGGAGGTGCCACGTGGCCACGATCTTCCGCGTGCCGAATGCGATCACGGAGATCGAGCCCGCGCTGCGGTTGCTGACGTACAGGTAGCGCGAGTTGCGGCTCGGGTACAGCCCGTGCGCACCCGCGCCGGTCGGCTGGAAGCGCAGGATGCGGTAGGTGTGCGCGTCGATCTCCCACACGCCGTTCGACGCCATGTCGGCGACGTAGAAGATGCGCCCGTCGGGCGAGAGCTTCACGTCCTGCGGCATCGCCCCGGTGTGCGGCAGCGTGATCGTCCGGACGACGCGCTGCCCGGCGACGTCGACGACGAGCATCTGCCCCGAGAACTCGCAGCTCGCGAGGAGCTGCGAGCCGTCGGCCGTGAAGTCCATGTGGTCGACGCCGCGGCACGGGACGTCGAGCGAGTGGCGAAGCGCGAACGAGTGCGGATCGCGGAAGTCGAGGTGGTGCAGCCGCTCGGCGACGACAATCGCGTACCGCCCGTCGGGCGTGAAGTACATGTTGTACGGGTCCTCGACCGGGATCGTCCGCCCCGGCTTCCCGGTGCGCGGATCGATCGCGGTGAGGCTGTTGCCGGTGTCGTTCGTGACGTACAGGGTGCGCAGATCCCACGCAGGCACCACGTGCTGGGGCAACCCGCCGACGGCGTAGTGGCCGATCACCTTGAACGTATGCGGGTCGATCACGTCGAGGGTGTTGCTCTCGCTGTTCGGCACGTAGACGAGCTGCTTCGCGCGACGCGTGACCTTCGTCAGGGTGCGGTCGTGCGCGTAGACGTCGGACGTCGTCACGTCGGCGACGTGGCGTGCGGTGCGCGGCCCGAGGACGCTCAGCCCCGACTCCGTCGCGCCGCCGCCGCGGCCGCCCGCGAGGAGGATGCGGCTCCCGATCGCGACGGCGGCGAGGTCGGACCGCGGCGAGGCGAGCGTGCCGGCGGAACGAATCCGCCGCGTGACCGGGTCGATCGACGTGATGCGCGCCGTTTGCTGGTCGATGGTCGCCGAGCGCCCGCCGATCACGTAGACGATCCCGCCGAGCGACGCCGCCGCCGCATGCGTCACGGCGGCGGGGAGCGTCGCGAGACGCGTCACGCCGTGTCCCGGCCGGTAGACGAGCACGGCGCTGCTCGCGCTCCCGTCCTGCAGCGACCCGCCGGCGATCACGAGGCGGTCGCCTGCCGCCGCGACGGCCGCGTACCGCACGGGGAACGGCAGGTGCGCGACGACGCGGGAGCCCGCGCCCGGCCTGAAGGCGACGATCGTGTCGAGCCACTGCGAGCCGGTGTAGCCGCCGACCACGTACGCGCTCCCGCCGATCGCCGCCGCGGACTGATCCGAGCTCGGCGCCGGCAGCCGGCCGACCTGCGTCACCGTGCCGCTCCTCGTCACCCGCCAGATGCCGTCGCTCTGCGTGTTCGACCCCGTGCCGCCGCCGAAGAGGTACACGTCCGCGCCGAGCGCGACGGCCGCCGTGTCGTGGAGCGAGACCGGGAGCGTCCCGGCCGCGCGGTCCCCGGTCGTCGTCGCGATCCGGATGTCCGTGCGCGACTGGTCCGCCGCGGTGAGGCCGCCGAGGAGCATCACCGCGTTGCCGACGCGCGCCGCGGCGGCGTCCTGTACCGCGCTCGCGAGGCTGCCCGTCGACTGCTCTTCGAGGACGAGCGGCTTTCGCTTCGTCGCGTGACGCGCGCTGATCCTGGTCGTCTTCGGCGCGGTTCCCGTCGCGGCCGCGGTCGGGTCGCTCTTCCCGCTCCGCGCCGCGAGCAGGACGCCTGCTGCGGCGACGGCGACGACGACCGCGGCGGTGAGCAGGACGAGCGGCCAGCGGCGCCGGCGCTTCGGGCGCTGCCGGCGAACGGGAGTGAGCGGCGCGTTCACCCCGGCACCTTGCCCGACAAGCCATGAGGATCGCGTGAAGGAGGTACCCTGACGGCGCCGCGCGGGCGTAGCTCAGTGGTAGAGCAATGGGCTTCCAACCCATGTGCGCGGGTCCGATTCCCGCCGCCCGCTTCGCCGTCCGGGCCTCTCGCTACGTTGTCAGACGTGAAAACGATGGAGCGTCTCGAGGCACGGCGGTTGCGCGCGCTGGGTTGGTCGGTGAAGGAGATCGAGCGTTCCCTCGGCGTGTCTCGCGCCTCGGTGAGCACCTGGGTGCGCGACGTCCAACTGGGGCCGCGCGAACGCGAACGGCTCGTCGCGAGGGTGCGCCTCGGGCCGGTCGTCGCCGGTGAGCGCAAAGCAGCCGCGGCGCGCGAACGTCGTGCCTCGTTCCAGGCGGACGGCCGAAGGCTCGCGCGCGAGCGGGACGCTTCGTACGCGGCCGGTTGCATGCTCTACTGGGCGGAGGGCGCGAAGGCGCGGAACACCGTGAAGATCACGAACTCCGATCCGGAGATGCTCGCGTACTTCCTCGGCTTCCTGCGGACGCACTTCGGCGTCGCGAACGAACGCGTCGCACTGACGTGCAACCTGTTCGCCGATCACGCCGACCGTCAGCGCGAGATCGAGGATCACTGGCTTTGCCGGCTCGGGCTCGACCGGTCGTCGCTCCGAAAGTCGACGGTCAACACGTACTCGAAGTACAGCCAGAAGAAGCGCATGAACAAGTTGCCCTTCGGAACCGCCGCCGTGCTCGTGTACAGCAGCGAGATCGTGCAGACCATCTACGGTTCGATCCAGGAGCTCGGCGGCTTCGACCGCCCCGAGTGGCTGGACTGACGCTTCTCCTCGCCCACACCCACTCGCCGTACGCATGGCAGGCGGACGTCGACACGACGGT
>DATDNT010000126.1:0-6397 GCA_036518135.1 Gaiellaceae bacterium
GAGCCGGCTCGTCGAGCGGAAGTCCGTCCAGAACATCAAGGCGGCGAAGAAGTACGTCGACTCGATGACGCCCGAGGTGTGGGACGTCCTCGAGGAGGTCATCGCCGAGCACCCGGTGCTCCTGAACCGCGCACCGACGCTCCACCGCCTCGGCATCCAGGCGTTCGAGCCGATCCTCGTCGAGGGCAAGGCGATCCAGGTGCACCCGCTCGTCTGCCACGCGTTCAACGCGGACTTCGACGGCGACCAGATGGCCGTGCACCTGCCGCTGTCGGCCGAGGCGCAGGCCGAGGCGCGGATCCTGATGCTGAGCTCGAACAACATCCTGTCGCCGGCGTCCGGGCGCCCGCTCGCCACGCCGACGCAGGACATGGTCCTCGGCATCTACTACCTCACGTACTCCGACAAGGACCTGGAGTCGACGGAGGCGTCGAAGCTCGACCCGCGGCCGCGCCGGTTCGACTCGGCCGACGAGATCGAGGTCGCGCTCGAGATGAAGGCCGTCGAGCTGACGGAGCCGATCGAGTTCCGGTTCAACGAGGAGCTGCACCTGACGACGCCGGGGCGCGTGCTGTTCAACAGCGCCGTGTACCGGGCGCTCGACGAGCTGCTCCCGCCGGACGAGGAGCTCGAGTTCGACTTCATGAACCAGACGCTCACGAAGCCGGACACCGACCGGTACGTGCTGTCGCTCTCCGAGCGCTACGGCGCGCACACGCTCGCGCCCGTGCTCGACACGATCAAGACGCTCGGCTTCCGCTACGCGACGAAGGCCGGCGTGACGATCTCGAAGAACGACATCGTCATCCCGCCGGACAAGGAGAAGATCCTTGCCGAGTTCGAGAAGCGCGTCGAGGAGGTGCACGGCCAGTACGACATGGGCCTGATCACCGAGGCGGAGCGCCACGAGACGATCGTCAACATCTGGACCGAGGCGTCGGACAAGGTCGCCTCGGCGACGGAGGCGAACTTCGACACGCTGAACCCGGTCTTCATGATGGCCAACTCCGGTGCCCGCGGGTCGATGAAGCAGATCCGCCAGCTCGCCGGCATGCGCGGCCTCATGGCGAACCCGAAGGGCGAGATCATCGAGCGCCCGATCAAGGCCAACTTCATGGAGGGCCTGTCGGTTCTCGAGTACTTCATCTCGACGCACGGCGCGCGGAAGGGCAACGCCGACACGGCGCTGCGCACCGCCGACTCGGGCTACCTGACGCGGCGTCTCGTGGACGTCTCGCAGGACGTGATCATCCGCGAGGAGGATTGCGGCACCGAGGAGTCGATCTCGCTCGCGATCCGGACCGACGACGGCTTCAACAAGGCGCTGCTCGGCCGCGTGGTCGCGACGGACGTCGCGAAGCCGCTCGCGTCGGGCAAGCCCGGCAAGACGGTCGTCGCCGAGAAGGGCGCGACGGTCACCGTCGCGCTTCTCGAGGAGCTCGAGGCCGAGCTCGGCGGCGAGGCGCTCATCCCGGTCCGCTCGGTGCTGAAGTGCCGCGCCGAGGCCGGTGTGTGCCAGACCTGCTACGGCATCTTCCCGGCGACGGGCGAGATGTCGGAGATCGGCGACGCGGTCGGCATCATCGCCGCGCAGTCGATCGGCGAGCCGGGCACGCAGCTGACGATGCGGACGTTCCACACCGGCGGTGTCGCCGGTGCGGACATCACGCACGGCCTCCCGCGCGTCGTCGAGATCTTCGAGGCCCGCAACCCGAAGGGCGCGGCGGTCCTCGCGGAGGTCGGCGGCAGCGTCTCGATCGAGCAGACCGAGCGTGGGCCGAAGATCACGATCACGCCGAACGAGGTCGGCGCGAACGGCGAGCTCGGCGATCCCGTCGAGTACCAGCTGCCGCGCCGCACCCGGCTGCTCGTGTCGTCGAACCAGGTCGTGGAGCCGGGCGACGCCCTCAACGAGGGCTCGCAGAACCCCGGCGAGCTGCTCGCGCTGAAGGGCTCGACGGCGACCGAGCTGTACCTCGTCGGCGAGGTGCAGAAGGTCTACAAGAGCCAGGGCGTGGAGATCCACGACAAGCACATCGAGCTGATCGTCCGGCAGATGCTGAAGAAGGTCCGCATCGAGACGAACGGGGACACCGACCTGCTCCCGGGTCAGCTCGTCGACAAGGTGATCCTCGAGCGCGAGAACGGCAAGGTGAAGGCGAAGGGTGAGAAGGCGACGTTCGAGCCGCTCATCCTCGGCATCACCAAGGCGTCGCTCGCCACCGAGTCGTTCCTGTCGGCGGCGTCGTTCCAGGAGACGACGAAGGTCCTGACGGACGCCTCGATCGAGGGCAAGGTCGACCGCCTGCTCGGGCTGAAGGAGAACGTGATCATCGGGAAGCTGATCCCGGCGGCCACCGGCCTGAAGCGGTACCGGACGATCGACATCCGGCCGAGCGAGCCGATCGTGCGCGAGGCGTACGAGCGCGACACGCTTCTGCAGGCGCTCGAGGAGATCGGCCAGGACGGCGGCTCCGCGATCGACTTCGGCAGCCTCGACATGAGCTTCGGCGGCGAGCCGGGCTCCGACCTCGCCGCGACGCACGAGGCCGGCGAGGCCGAGGAGGTCCCGGAGGTCGATTCGCCGCTCGACGACTGAGCGACCGGCGTCATTCCGCAGTGCTACAACGGCCCGCGTGAAGCGGGCCGTTGTCGTCTGTGCGCTCGTGCTCGCGGGTGTCGCGCGCGCCGGCGGCCCGTCTGCGCAGCTGCCGCTCCCGTGCGGGCTCCCGCAGGCGCAGCCGCTGTGGATCGACTACGCCGACGGGCAGGTGCCGTTCTGGTCGACGATCTTCGCGCGGCCCGGCATCGTCGGCGCGGCGTCCAACTTCATCGTCCCGCCGGCGCTGCGCGCGCAGGGCGCGAAGACCGTCTACTGGGACATGTACCTCGCCGCCCGTGTCGGAACCCCGTCGAAGCCCGCCGACCCGGGGACGATCCAGGCGAAGGCCGACAAGCTGTTCGACACCGCCGCCGCGTCGTCGGGCTGCGCGACGCCCCTGATCGCGGAGAACGAGCTCGCCGGCGCGGACCTGCCGACGCCGTGGACGCCGACGACGGCGCAGTACCGGGCGAACGTGCTCGCCTACGTGCAGCGCCTCGCCGAGCGCGGCGCGCGCCCGTTCCTGCTGCTGCCGAAGCGCCCGTACACGCACGACGAGGCGGCCGACGAGTGGTGGCGCCAGGCGGCGCAGTACGCGGACCTCGTGCCGGAGGTCTACTTCTCGGGCCCGTCCGTCTCGAAGCAGGGCGCGGTGCTGGGAAGCCGCCGCCTGCGCGCGACGATGCGCACGCGCGTCGAGGATCTGGTGCAGATCGGGATCCCGACGAACCGCATCGGGATGATGCTGCAGTTCAGCTCCACGCCCGGCGCCGGCGGCCGCGAGGGGCTGAAGCCGCTGTCGGCGTGGCTCGACGTCGTCAAGTGGGAGGCGCTGGCGGCGAAGCAGGTCGCGGCCGAGCTCGACGTGGCGACGGTGTGGTCGTGGGGCTGGGCCGCCTACAACGTCGCCGGCCAGGACCCGGACAAGCCGATCGTCGCGTGCACGTATCTGTGGACTCGCGACCACTCGCTCTGCGACGCGCCGGCGATGGCGGGGAAGCAGCTCGACACGTCGCTCGACGTCGGGGCCACGTTCCCCGCGGGAACGGTGTGCCTGCTCGGGAAGACGAGGCTGCTCGCGATCGACGTGGCCGCGCTGACGCGCCTCACCGGCGACCGCGACGTGGCGATGTCCGCCGGGCTGCAGCACGCCGTGCTCGCGGACTACCTGCCGGTCACCGGCGCCGACGTCGCCGCCGCCGAGCGCGGAGCGATCCTCGACCGGTTCGGCGGATCGCGCGCGGCGTACGACGCCGCGCTCGCGAAGGCGAACGTGACGCGCGCGCTCGCGCGGACGATCCTCGCCGACGAGCTTCGCCGCGAGGCGGTCGAGCGGACGCTGCCGGCGCGCGCCCCGACCGCGACCCAGGTGCAGCAGTGGGTCGCGACGCACGGAACCACCATGGCGCGCGCCGTCCGCAGCAACGGGGGCGTGAGGCTCGTCCTCGCGCCGGCCGACCGCGTGTTCGCGCTCGCGCCGAACGAAGAGGCGAAGATCGACGGCGTGAAGCTGACGGCGCTCGGCGAGCCCGCGCCCCTTGCGAGCTTCCCGCTCGCGCTCGCCGCGCCCGCTGCGCGCGTCGCGCTCGTGCGCGAGCTGAAGGACGACGCGTTCTCGACGTGGCTTCGCCGGCGCGAGAACCAGAGCCTTTCGCGGCTCGCGTGCACCCACGACCAGCAGCCGCAGCCCGCGACGATCGACCTGACGGAGTACGCGCCCTTCCTGGCGCTCGGCTGAGCGGCTACTTGATCGGCGTCCCGTCCGGCGCGAGCACGTACCACTCGCCGACGAACCCCTGGCCGTGCGCGTCCCCCGGCTTCTTGTCCCCGGGCGGCGTGCTCGCGTCGCCGTGGAAGTAGAAGAGCGGGTGACGGTCGTACGTCACCTGCCGCACCCCGTCGCGGCGCGTGTACACGCCGAGCAGCGACGCCTTGATCCCACCGCTCGCGCGAGGCGCGCCCGCGCTCTCGAGCGGCGGCCAGATGGTCGGGCACTCCGCTCCGTACGGCCCCTGCGGCGTGCAGACGGTGTCCTTGCCGTTCAGGTCCGACGTGAACATGTAGAGAGTGCGTCCGGCGCCGTCGACGACGATCGTCTTCTTCAGCTTCTTGTTGAAGGCGGTCCGTACGACCGCGTGCCGCGGCGTGGCCGCGACGCGGGCGCCCGCGTTCGCAGCCACTGCGCTCAGCACGATCACTGCCGCCGTCCCAAGAAAGAGCCTGCGGTTCATAGCTCGCTCCCATCCGGGTCGGAAAGCGCGAGTATCCGACATCGTGCGGCTCGTTACAAGCGGCGCGTGACGAGCTACGCGGGCTCGCCGTTCGCGAGCACGGTGCGCGCCTTGCCGAGCTCCTTCGCCCGGTAGAGCGCGTCGTCGGCCCGCTGGAAGAACGCGGTCGGTGCGTCTCCCTGCGCGAGCTCGGCGATGCCCGCCGACAGCTGCAGCTGTCCGGCGGCGCCGATCGGGCGCGCCCCGATCGCGCGCGCGATCCGAGCGGCGAGCAGCTCTGCCTCCGACGCGCCCGACTCCGGCAGCACGACCGCGAACTCGTCGCCGCCCACGCGGCACGCCACGTCGGACGCTCGCGCGGCGGAGAGGATCCGCGCCGCCGCCTCGGCGAGCACCGCGTCCCCGGCGAGATGGCCGATACGGTCGTTCACCGCCTTGAAGTCGTCGAGGTCGAAGACGATCAGCGACAGTCGCCGGCCGTACCGGTGCGCGCGGGCGACCTCGCGCGCGAGCAGCTCGTGGAAGTAGCGCCGGTTGTGGAGCCCGGTCAGGCCGTCGAGGTCGGCGAGGGCCCGCGCCTCCGCGTACGAGCGCGCGTTGCCGAGCGCGGGCCCGGCACGGAACGCGACGCGGTCGAGCTCGTCGACCTCGGCGTCGGAGAGGCGCCTGGACGAGGACCGCGAGAACGCTGCCAGGGCGCCGATGCTCTCGCCGTCGGACCGGAGGGGGAGCACGACGCCCGAGCGGACGACCGGCGCGGCGCCCTCCACGTCGTCGAGTCGATAGCGGTACGTCACCTCGATCGCGCGCAGGTTGTCGTTCTCCGGGAGCGAGACCGCGGCCCGCGCCGCCTCCTCCGACGACAGGCCCATCGTCGCCTGCACGCGCCCGCCGCTCGGCGCCGCCGCGTCGAGGAACGCGGCGTCGACCCCCGGGATCGCGCCCACGGCCTCGAGCGTGCGTTCGGTCACCTCGTCGAGGTCGAGCGACGCCGCGAGCTCGCCGGCCGGCCGCTCCGGCGGCACGACGGCGGCGATCGGGCCTGTCTCGGCCGCCTCGGCCAGGTCGCGCATCGTGTCGTGCATCCCGGCGGCGAGCTTCGCGACCGCCTCGGCGACCCGCTCGTCGGCGGCGTTCCGCGCGCGCACGGCAGCGACGGCTGCCGCCCCAGCCGTGAGGATCGCGAGCGCGAGCGCGCCGATCAGGATCCACGTGATCACCGCAGGTCGAAGGACTCTAATTCCCGCTTCGCCGGCGCGAATGCCCCATCCGAGGGTTGCTGGCGGGCGCGGGGCGCTTCCGCTACCATGCCGCGGTCGGCGGGAGCCCGAGGGCTTCCCCGGCGGTCCTGTCTCTCTATACGACCTGAACGAGGAGACCTAGTCTCGGTCGCTCTCCGCCGAGAAAAGAAGATTCCATGCCGACCGTCAATCAGCTGATTCGCAAGGGCCGCAAGGACAAGCCGTCCAAGACGAAGACCCCTGCGCTCGCGGGAGCCCCGCAGAAGCGCGGTGTCTGCACGCGCGTGTCCACGACGACCCCGAAGAAGCCGAACTCGGCGCTC